>JAADHL010000021.1 GCA_013151875.1 Deltaproteobacteria bacterium | reverse complement strand
CGACGCTTGAGGGCTCCGGCTTCGGGACCTCCGGCTTCGGGACTTCCGGCTTCGGGACCTCGGGCTTCAGGATTCTCGGCTTCGATTCGTCCGGCGTTTCGGGGACAAGCGGTTCACGTTGCCCTGATTTTTCGGGCGTCTGGGTGTCGGCGGAAGGTGTCGTAGCGGGGCCGGTCATGAGCGGGATGAGTTTGCTTGCGCCCTGTGGGGGAAAGTGGAAAACGCTGCGCGTCTGGCCCTTTCCCACGGGTTCCTCGCGGATCTCGGGGTGTTCGATTTTGAAAATCTTCAGCAGGAAACCGGCCAGTTCCGTTCGGGGGCCCACCGTGACGGCCTTTTCCCACTTCAACCCGACACCGCCGGACCTGCCGCTCACCCTGCGCACGATTCGACCGAACAGGAAGGTGGCCGCCCCGGACCCATCCTTGGTGCGGAAAGTCAGGCCCACCAACGCTCCGACGGGGAGCTCGTTCTGGTGCGTGGTCCGTATAAACAGGCCCCCGGTGCTGATGTTTTCGCATCGGGCGTCCATGCGGATGCCGTCGATATAACAGAAAACGTCCTTTTCCAGTTTCCATCTGGGGTGTTCGCGTCGATTCTCGGAAGGCGCCATCGTTATCCTTGGGGACCATTCAAACCGGGTGGATGATACCAATGTTGAACAGGCGATCCAAACGACTCGCTTGTCTTCAGGGGCCGTCCGTGCAAAGGCAGGCGGGCATTTTCAGTTTTCGCTTTCGCCGGGACCTTCCAGGACATCCCTGATCGTGCGGCGAACGGCGGACAGCGTGAACGGTTTGGTGATGCACGGAAGGCCCGAAGACTCGAGAAATTCCGTGGTTTCAATGCTCAGAACATCCCCGGTCATCAGCACGGCCCGGCGCGCCAGCGGGTTGCCGTCCTCGACCAGCCTTTCCAGCAGGCCGCGACCATCCAGGCCCGGCATTCTGAGGTCCGTGACGAGCAGATCGTACCGATTGCCGGTCGCGGATTCCCACGCCAGTTTTCCATTGGACACAACGTCGACGGTTGCGCCCGCCATCCTCAGGACGTTGGACACGAGCCTGGCGGCCACCTCATCGTCGTCCACCACAAGGGCCTTCAGACCCTTGGCGTTCAGTAGAATGTCCTCTGGTCTGGATTCAGTGGGCTGGTCGGCTTCGGCAACGGCCGGAAAGTCCATGGCGAACACGAAACCGCCGTCCGGCTTTCCCGATGCCGTGATCATACCCCCGTGCTGGGTCACTGTTCCGTAGGCCATGGCCAGTCCCACCCGGTTCGCCGACTCCTCCGGGGCCCCGGTGGAGGGCAGCACGAAGACATCGGATATTTCTTTGGGGTCCATGCGCACCCCGTCACCGGAAATCTCGATGCGCACCCGATCATCGGGATCGTGCGAAGCCGAGGCCGTGATTGCGCCCTTGCCGGCCCCGCGGCGTATGGAACCGGCCAGAAACAGCAGCATCGCCACGATGGCCTGTTTGAGTTGCTGTTCATCGCCCAGGACGTCGGCCAGGTCGTCGGGCACATTGGTGGTCAGATCAATGTTGGCCACCTTCATCTCGTAACTGACCAGGTCTATCGAGCCGGCGATGACTTCGGACATGGAAACGGGCGCCAGAAACGGGCGGGACCTCCGCGCGAAGGCCAGAAGATTCCTGACTATCCGGGATACGTGTTCGGATTCCACCAACACGGTGGACAGACACTCCTGAACCTGAGGCTCGGTGGTCAGTTCCTGGGCCAATTGTGCGAAACCCATCACCGCGGCCAGTGGGTTGTTCATCTCGTGCGCGACGCCGCTGAGCACCGCGGACAGCGTCGTCAGCTTTTCCGCCTCCAGGAGGTGTTCGCGAATCCGCTTTTCCTCGGTGACGTCCCGGAAGATGAAGATCATCCCTATCCGTTCGCCTTCGGGACCCAGGTTCGGAAAGCAGGACAACTCGTAGATGCCGTCGATGAATGGAACGGTGACTTCGGAAGTCTTTGGAATCAGCCCCTGTTTTGATTCCTCGATCTGGGGAAGGTCGCCGAAGAAACGCGACATCTCCTGTCCGATGATGTCCTGGAATTTCAGTTCGAGCCTGTCCGCGACCGAGCGGTTGAGTCGGGTGATGAAACCCTTCGTGTCAGTGATGACGAACATGGAATCCATGGCGTCGATGGTGGAGGCCCACTGGCGAAGCACCCGCAGCCTGCTGGTTCTGTGCTTGACGATGTCCTTTTCCGAGCGTTTCAGTTCCGCGAAGGACATGGCCTGCTGAATGGCCAGAGAGACGGATGTCGCAAAGAACCTGACGTCCGCGGCGAGGTCACTGGTGAGGGGGTCAGACCCCCCGCCCAGCATGATGAAACCCTCGGTTATGCCCGCCGCGGCAATCGGTTGCAGAAGAAGGCGGGAAAGCCCGGCCTTTCTGCAGATTTCGGCGTCGATCCAGTCCGGGTCGTCCCCGCCGGGCTCCATGGACAGCACCATTCCACCAACCGGAATCCAGCCGACCAGCGACGACACGGTGTCGTCAACATGGTCCGTCAGAAGGTGCTGCAAAAGGTTGCCGTCGGTCGAGTGGTGAGACGGCTTTGATGAAACGCGGCGCGTCGCGTCCAGGGCCGCAACCCAGCCGAAAGGCATGCCGGTGATCTCGACCACGCCGTGACAGATGGTCCTGGTGATGGACGATATATCTTCCATGGTTGCGATCCCGTCGAGTATCGCGACGAGTCGATCAAGACGTTGGGACCGTTCAGTTTGCGCGTCGTTGCAAGGTTCCATGGCTTTGAGTATAACGCCTCAATCGGAAAGGAGGTGTCACATGTCCAAGTTCGTGCTTGCCCTGGATCAGGGAACCACCGCCACGACCGCCGTTGTGGTCGGACAAGACCTGTCGGTGCTTGCGAAGGCCTCGAACGAGATCCCCCAGATATATCCTCAACCCGGTTGGGTCGAACATGACCCAGAATCGATATGGTCGACCACGTGTCTGTCCGCCCGCCAGGCGATGGAGGCCGCCGGCGTCCACGGCGGGGATTGCGCAGCGATCGGCATCACCAACCAGCGTGAAACCACCATCCCGTGGGACCGCGGCACGGGCGCGCCCCGATACAACGGCATCGTATGGCAGTGCCGACGCACGGCGGACATGTGCGGACGCATGAAGGAGGATGGGGTCGAGCCGATGTTCAGGCAGCGTACGGGCCTTGTCCTGGATCCCTATTTCTCGGGAACCAAGATCAGGTGGCTCCTCGACAACGTCGCCGGCCTTCGAGCCGATGCCGAGGCCGGCAGTGTCTGTTTCGGGACCGTGGATTCATTTCTGATATTCAGGCTCACCGGAGGCGCGTCCCACGTGACGGACGTATCGAACGCGTCGCGTACCCTTCTGATGGATTTGAGGTCGCTGGCGTATGAAGAGGACCTCCTGGCGGCCCTGGACGTACCCGCGGCCGTGCTGCCCGAAATACGGCCGTCGGCCGGGGTGTTCGGCGTTACGAAGGGACTGGACTTTCTGCCCGACGGCGTTCCGATAGCCGGGGTGGCCGGGGATCAGCAGGCGGCCCTGTTCGGGCAGACGTGCTTCGGGTCGGGGCAGTCCAAGTGCACCTTCGGGACCGGGGCGTTCCTGTTGGTGAACACGGGCCAGCGTCCGGTGCCCTCGAACCACGGTCTGCTGACCACGGTGGCATGGACCGTGGAGGGCAGGACGAGCTACGCCCTCGAGGGCAGTTGCTTCATCGCGGGCGCGGCGGTGCAATGGCTTCGGGACGAACTGGGGCTCATATCTTCGGCGCCTGAGGTAGAGACGCTGGCCGGTACCGTCCAGGACAGCGGGGGCGTCATTTTCGTGCCGGCGTTGGCCGGACTGGGGGCCCCGCACTGGAAGCCGGACGCCAGGGGCTGTCTGGTGGGTCTTTCGCGGTCTTCCGGGTCGGGCCACGTCGCCAGGGCGGTGCTGGAAGGCGTCGCCATGCAGATTACCGACCTCGCTCAGGCCATGGCTAACGACCTGGGAGAGCCCCTCAAGGACCTCAGAGTCGACGGCGGGGCAAGCGCCAACGGCCTTTTGATGCAGTTCCAGGCCGATGTCCTGGGCGTGCCGGTGGTCCGTCCGAAGAACCTGGACACCACTGCCATGGGCGCGGCCTCGCTGGCGGGACTCGGAGTCGGCCTGTGGGACATGGACACCCTGGCCGAACTGGTAGCGGTCGACCGTCGGTTCGAACCCTCGTATACCCAGGCCCAGCGTGACGAGGTCCTGGGGCGTTTCCGCAGGGCTGTGGACCTGGTCGGGAGCCTGCAGGGATGAATCGCAATGTAATCCGTTGGAACCATCTGGAAAAGGGATCGGATTAAAAAGGAACGACCTGAAAATAAACCTGTAATTTAATCTTGACACCCGAGTGAGCGAGCCGTATATTTGTTTTGCTTTTCGGGGACCGGATTTCTCCCGACTTGAACCCATTTCAAAAGGCTCGTTACTCGAACAGGGTCGATTGAACCGCAACCAGTCGTAGTGCGGAAACCACATCGTTGAAGCCGGATTCCACCCTTGATGGTTGCTGCGGATCGAAAGCCGGTCTTTTAGGGACGTATCGGACGCAAGGCGACATTGAGCCCGAAATGAATGGTAAATCGCTAATAAATGGAGGGAAAGAAGCAAGATGAATCTCACGGAACTCAAGGAAATGAAGATCGCGGATCTGCTGGACCTGGCCAAGGACCTGAAGATCGAAAGCGCGAGGGGACTCAGGAAGCAGGAACTGATCTTCGCGATCCTTCAGGCCCAGACCGAGCAGAACGGTCTGATCTACGGCGAAGGCGTCCTCCAGGTGCTGCCCGAGGGCTTCGGCTTTCTGCGGGCGCCCGACACCAGCTATCTGCCGGGTTCGGATGACATCTACGTTTCACCTTCGCAGATTCGTCGCTTCAGCCTCAAGACCGGTGACACCGTATCCGGCCAGATCAGGCCTCCCAAGGACGGCGAGCGCTATTTCGCCCTGCTCAAGGTCGAGGCGATCAACTTCGAGGACACCGAAGTTGCCAAGTCCAAGACCATGTTCGAGAATCTGACGCCCCTGTATCCGGACGAAAAGTTCAACCTCGAGTTCGATTCCAAGAACTACTCAACACGGGTGATTGACCTGTTGTGTCCCTTGGGCAAGGGCCAGAGGACACTGATCGTGGCGGCGCCCAGGACCGGCAAGACGGTGTTTCTGCAGGACCTCGCGCATGCGATGGAAGCCAATCACAAAGAGGTCTACATCATGGTGCTGCTCATCGACGAGCGGCCCGAAGAGGTCACCGACATGGCCCGCACCGTTGCCGGCGAGGTGGTTTCGTCCACGTTCGACGAACCAGCCGCCCGCCACGTGCAGGTGGCCGAAATGGTCATCGAAAAGGCCAAACGCCTGGTGGAGCACAAGCGCGACGTGGTCATCCTGATCGACTCCATCACCAGGCTGGCCCGCGCTTACAACACCGTGGTGCCTCCGTCCGGCAAGATCCTTTCCGGCGGCGTCGATTCCAATGCGCTGCACAAGCCCAAGCGTTTCTTCGGCGCGGCCCGGAACATCGAGGAGGGCGGCTCCCTGACCATCATCGGCACGGCGCTGATCGATACCGGGTCCAGGATGGACGAGGTCATCTTCGAGGAGTTCAAGGGCACGGGCAACTGCGAACTGCACCTGGATCGCAAGCTCATGGAAAAACGTATCTTCCCCACCCTTGACATCAACAAGAGCGGTACCCGCAAGGAAGAACTCCTGCTGGACCCGATGACCCTGAACCGGGTCTGGGTTCTTCGCCAGTTGCTGCATCCGCTGAACGTGGTGGACGCCCTGGAGTTCCTGCTCGACAAGCTGTCGCGCTACGACACCAATGCCCAGTTCCTGAGCTCAATGAACCAGTAGAGGCAGATGGACATCAGACCGTCGTCCAGGATCGCGACCATTTCAGGCTACCCGTTTGCCGAGGTGGACCGCATGGTGGACGCGTTGAGGAAGAAGGGCGTCCGCCCAATCGATTTCGGGGTGGGCGACCCGACTGACCCGACGCCCGCCCTGGTGAGGAACGCGCTCAAGGAAGCAGCCGACCGCCACGCAGCGTCCGGGTATCCAAGCTACGTCGGGTCTCGGAAATACCGCGTTGCAGTGGCCGAATGGAATCTGCGCAGGTTCGGCGTGAGCCTCGACCCGGATCGCGAGATATGCGCGACCATCGGCTCCAAGGAGGCGGTGTTCAATTTTCCCAACGCCCTGCTGGAACCCGGCGATCTGGTCCTGTGCCCGAGCCCAGGATACCCTCCGTACAACCGGGGAACGGTATTCGCCGGCGGCGAGCCGTGGTTCTATCCAATACGCGCCGACAACGACTATCTGCCCGACCTGGGCGCCGTTCCGGACGATGTCCTGGAAAAGGCGCGTCTGATCTGGGTGAACTACCCCAACTCGCCGACCGGATGCGTGGCCCCTGATTCCTTCTGGCCTGAACTCCTGGAGTTCGCCTCCAGGTGGGACCTCGTCGTGGCGTCCGACGAGGCGTACTCGGAGATATGGTTCGATGGCCCCCCCAGGTCCATTCTGGAATTCGGAAGGGAAGGCGTGGTGGTCTTTCAGTCCTTGTCCAAGCGCTCGGCCATGACGGGATATCGTGTGGGTTGGGTGTGCGGCGATTCCAGGGTCATCGACCTGTTCAGGAAACTGAAGACGAATGTGGATTCCGGGACCGCCGACTTCATCCAGGACGCGGCGGTCGCGGCCCTTTCCGATGAGGCCCACGTCGAGGTGATGAGGGCGTCCTACCGTTCAAAAAGAGACGTGCTGGTGGAGGCCCTGCGAGATGTGGGATGTGAAGTGGATGTCCCTGCCGCAACCCTGTACGTATGGCCCAGGGCGCCCGTGGGGATGTCCGGTGTGGATTTCGCCAAACGACTGCTGGAACCAGAGTCAGCGGTCGTGGCGACGCCCGGAGCCGCGCTGGGCGAGGCGCTTTCCGACGGTTCGAACCCCGGGGCGGATCACGTTCGTTTCGCCCTGGTCCCGCCCCTGGAAGACGTGAAGGCCGCCGCTGAAAGGATCCGGGCGGCCTTTCGCTGAGCCGTTCGGTTACTCGATGGGTGAGCAGACAATCTGGATCGAATCCAGGTATATACCGGCACCTCCCCTGATCCCGGTCATGACGTAACCCCTGGGGCAGTTTTCATTGTACTCTGATGTGCCTCCGGGCCCGCCGACGCGTTCGCCATAGCGGCGTGCCTTCCCGATTCTGGTCCGGCTTGCGCCCACGCTTTCCTCGATGACCTTCCTGGTTATGTCGTCGATCGTCAGGTTCTGGATCCTGTCCGCATTCTTGGCGTGGTCGGCCTCCACCGCGTATCCGGCCGTGTCGGCGTACTTGGTTCCACCCCCTGATGACGCGGCGGGAGGGCGTGCCAGTCTGGGCGCCGGCGTTGGCTGTCCCTTGACCATGAACGGCTCGCGGGCCACTTCCCCCAGACCCTTTATTTCAACCCCCAGGACATACTTCGAAAGGTCCTTGCCCGCGGGCAGTTTCTTTTTTTCACCGAGCTGAACGGTATACACGCCGCGGTCCACGGCCACCCATAGTGATTCGGACCACATGGCCTTGTGGGCTTTTACGCCCCTGTAGAGTTTGAAGGTAATGGGGAAGATCCCGCTGACGGGCTTTCCGGCCTCATCAACCATCCTGCCCTTGTAGGGCACGACTTCAGTAACCCGCCCTCCCGGACCTCCTATGGCCGACGCCGGCGAGGCGATGAACATCGCGCATACCAGATACAGGACCATCGCCCGACGATGTGCATTCATGACTACCTCCTTGGTCCGTCCCGATAGGTACGGGGCTTTTCCAGCGGGTGACCGCCCCTTGAACCCTGGCTCGAATCATTCCACTCAGCGGGTACGGGGCCCCTGACCACCAGGCACCCGGCGAGTATATCATGGAGCATCTTCCGCCGAGGATGCACCAGAGCCGTCAGGGGGCCCACGAGGCCGGCCGCGAAACCAACGGCCTCGAACACCGTCCTGGCGACCAGACGCAACATTTGGGGCCTTCGGCCGTTATCGACGCAGACCCTCATGCCCGCCAATCTGGCTGCCGGCGTGTTGCCGATTGCCGCTGTCCACAGGGTTTCCCACAACAGGAATACGCCCGCCAGAATGACCAGAGGCGGCACGGAAATGTCTGGACGCGTGTTGATCAGGTCGACCAGGTAGTCCAGGTAGTTCCAGTATCGCGGCGGCATTTTCACGGGGTTCAGTACATACCAGCCCGCGGTCACCAGGGTGGCGACGGCGCCTACCAGCGCGAGGTCCAGCACGCCTGCGACGATGCGCATCCATGTAGGCGCCACGCGAAAACCGGATTGACCCTCACGGTCTTCCACAAGCCCTCCCCGGATTGGACGGGGTTGAATCAATGCCATGATTATATCAGTTGGTCCCCATGTCTCCCATCATGGTCTGGGCCACCACCACGGATGCTATGGCCGCGGTTTCGGCCCTGAGCACCCTGGGGCCAAGTCCTGCCTTTTTGAACCCCGCCTCCTCGAACAGTGCGATTTCCCTGGCGGTGAAGGACCCTTCCGGACCCGTTGCCAGCACCGCGCCTGGATCGTCCCCGCCCTTCAGATGGTCGGCCAGAAGGCGCGAGCCGGGCCCCTCGAAAAGGACGAAGCGGGGCAAGTCCGGGGCTAGATGTTTCAAAGCCCCGTCCAGACTGAGGTGCGCGGAGACCCTGGGAATAGTTCCACGTCCGCACTGTCGGGCGGCCGCCTCCGCAACCCGCCTGAAACGGTTTTCCCTTGTTGCCAGGCCGTCGCGATCCGGTCTGGGGATGCTGCGATCGCAGACCGCCACCAGGACTTCCGCGACACCGGCCTCGGTGGTCTTTTGGATGGCGAGTTCGGTCAGGTCCGACTTGAGGAGCGAGACGACAAGAACCAGGCGCACGAGCTGCTTGACGGCCCGGTCATCGGGCGCTTCGCTCACGACTTCCAGTTCCGGCGTCCCTTCCTGGTGAACAATCCGGGCCATGAACGCCGAGCCCTCCCCATCGACCAGAACGACCCGGCTTCCGTGTGTCAGGCGCAACACATTCTGAAGGTGATGTATGGTTCGTTTGTCCGGGACGACACGGTGGCCGATGGAAAGGCCCTTGTTGGGCACGAGGACTCGGGGAAGATTCACTTTGCCACGACCCAGACCTTGACCTGGGCCGCGACGTCCGTGGCCAGTTTGACGTCCACGTGATAGATGCCCAGGTGCTTGATGGGCGATTCGAGCTTGACCTTGCGGTGGTCGATCTCGAACCCTTCGTCGGCCAGCGCGACCGTAATATCGCGCGTTGTCACTGAGCCGAAGAGCTTGTCCTCCTCACCGGCCTCCCTGGCAATCTTGCAGGCCACCTTTTCCAGGCTTTCCTTCAAGGCCAATGCGCTTTTGCGTCCACGGGCAATCCGATCCGCCACCATCCGCTTTCTGTGCTCGATCTGCTTGACCGACCTGGTGGTGGCGGTGACGGCGAGTCCGCGGGGAATGAGGAAGTTGCGGCAGTATCCGGGTGATACGTCCACGATATCCCCCGCCTGCCCCAACTGTTCCACGTCCTGATTGAGAATAACCTTCATATCTTGTTTCCCTCCAGCCGTCAGCCCGCCGAACCGGCGCTGGTGTACGGCATGAGAGCAAGGTGCCTGGCCCTCTTGACCGCCCGGCACAGCTCCCTCTGGTGCTTGGCGCACATCCCCGAGATGCGTCGGGGCACGATCTTGCCGCGCTCGGTCACGAACCGCTTGAACATTGCGGGGTTCTTGTAGTCGAGCTTGGCGTTTTTGTCGGTGCAGAAAGAGCACACCTTGCGCCGTGGCGGGCCGCGACGTTTCTTTTTCTTTTTCTTGTCGTCATCTTTGCGGCGCATTGTTTATTCCTCCTCCTCGGCGTTTTTGTCGGCGTTGGGTTCGGCGGCAGCCTCGGTTTCCGGTTCGGTTTTGACTTCCGGTTCGGCTTTGGCTTCCGGCTCGGCTTTAGCTTCCGGCTCGGCCTTTTCCTGTGCCTTGGTTTCCCCTTCCGCTTCGGCGGCTTCAGTCACGGCCCCGGGTTCGTCGGATTCACCAGCCGGCTTTTCGCTGGCGTCAGGCGCGGCGTCCCCGTCCTTGGGGGGGGCTTCAGCGCCTTCGTCGGCCTTGGGCTTGGATGAAAACTCTTCATCCCATCCCGTTCTGGAGCGATCACGGTCCTTTTTGACATCGGATTCCGTGGGAAGGGTGTCGAAGTGCTGTTCGCTTTCGAAATCGTAGGTGTCGGGATTCACGCCGTCCTTCAGCATGACCGTCATGTATCTCAAAACGATGTTCGACAGCTTGAGCATGCGGTTCATTTCAGCCAGGAACGAGCTGCTGCTGAGGTAGGTGTGGTAGAAATACAGCCCCTTGTTCGCCTTCTTGATCTGGTAGGCCAGGCGTCGCTTGCCCCAGTACTCGAAGCGTATGGGCCTGACCCCCGACTCTTCCATCAGCCCGGTAAGCTTCTCGTGAAGCTTGCGCTGGGCCCCGTGGTCCGCGTCGCTGCGCGTGACCACGATGGTCTCGTACTTTCGAATCCTCTCTTCGCTCATGAATCCTCCTTTCGGACTTGCGGCCCGGAGTCGTCCTTTCGCTCCGGGCAAGAAGGTTTGTCAACGTGGGGTTTGCTGCGGTTTACCCGGTTCTGAGCCCGGGTCAAGCCGCCGATTGCCCACTCCCCAATACCGACAACGGCCAGCTCTATCGCTTGATTGAGCCGATCGTTCTCTTCCTCGATGAACCGACCCAGGACGTGATCGCTCACATCCTGATCGGGATGCAGGGGCCTTCCGACCCCCACTCGTACACGGCCGAAATCCCCCGAGCCCAGGTGCTCCGCGATCGAGCGGATGCCCTTGTGTCCGCCGTCGCCTCCTCCCAGCCGGACCTGAATCCGGCCCAGGGGAAGGTCAACGTCGTCATGGACCACCAGCAGATCGCCAAGGGGTATCTTGAAGAAACCCACCACCTGCCCGACAGCCACGCCGGACAGGTTCATGTAGGTCTGCGGTTGAACCAACAGGAGGTCCTCGCCCCTGTAATCAACGCGGGCCGTTCTTGATTCCCATCGTTCACGCCACGCCGGCGACAGCGGCTGCGCGAACGTCTCGACTGTAAAGAACCCTATGTTGTGACGGGTGCCGGCGTATCTGTCGCCGGGGTTCCCGAGCCCGCAAACGAGCTTCATCACTTTTCCGGAGTCGGCGATTCGGCCTTCCCATCTTCGGCGGCAGGTTCGGCGCCTTCCCCGGCTGCTGCTCCTTCGCCCTCGGCTGCGCCTTCCTCGCCCTCGACTTCCTCTGCCCCGACATCTTCCTTCTCGACACGTCCCATGCGCACCGTAACCACGGGCATGTCCTTCGTGGCGATTGGTTCGGCGCCTTCGGGGTATTCCAGGTCGGAGATCATCAGCTTGTCGCCGACGTCCAGTGGAGACACGTCGATGGTTATGGCATCGGGAAGCGCATCAATCGGGCATTTGATAAGGACCGAGCGGACCTGGATGTTCAGCTTGGCGCCGACCTTTTCGCCCTCGGATTTTCCCACGACTCGGATGGGTACTTCAAAGTTCGGGGGATTGTTTTCATCTATCCTGATGAAATCGCAGTGCAGGAGGTTGCGGCGGAAGGGATGGACATCATGGTCCTTGATCATGGCCAGGCATGAGTCGTCCTTGTTGCCGTCCACGAACTCCAGCTTCATGACCGAGTTTGAGCCCAGGGAGGATGTCAGGATGTCGACAAGCTGCGACGGCTCCACCACCAGGGAACGGTTTTCCTTTCCCAACCCGTACAGGACGGCAGGAATATGACCCAATGCCCTGATTTTCCTGGCGCTTCCCTTGCCCTTGACCGGCCTTTCCCTGACGCTTATCACCGGAAGTTCCATCGTAGACCTCGTTCGCCTGGCGCATAATCCGTCCCTTGGACGGACCATCCGTCACAAAGGGCGTAAGCCTTTACCACTTTGGGTGCGTCCAAGTCAAGATCCGAAATGCAAAATCAAGACTCCGCCGTTCCCAGGAAATCGATATCCCGCGCTCCGATTATCCGCGCGCGGATAAATTCACCCACATCCACATCCGCCCCACGGCCGTCCAGGCGCACCGCCCCGTCCACCTCGGGGGCCTGAAACCAGAAACGACCCATGGTCGGGTCCGTCGCCTCGATGACCGCCTCGTGGACCTCGCCCTCCATGTCGCCTCGGGTTTTAGAGGCGATTCGATCCAGAAGGGACTGCAGGGCCCGCGAGCGCTCCGCACGGACGTGCGCCGGCACCTGTTCGGGCAATCCCGCGGCCATGGAGCCCGGCTCGGCGGAGAATTCAAACACCCCCGCCATTTCGAATCGAGCCTGTTCAGCGAACGACAGAAGGTTGTCGAAGGCGATGTCCGTTTCACCTGGAAACCCGACCATGTACGTGGTTCGCAACACGCATCCCGGGACCTTGGCGCGGACGCGCTCTACAAGGGTCTCAAGCGATTTGCGGGTGGTCCCGCGTCTCATGGCCGCAAGGACCCGGTCATCGGCGTGCTGCACGGGAATGTCCAGGTACGGCAGGACATTGTCGCAGTCCGCCACGCAATCGAGAAGTTCGTCGCTCAGGTCCCGTGGAAACAGGTACATCAACCGGATCCAGCGAAGTTGCGGGACCTGTCCGGAGATGCTTCGGACCAGCGAGGCCAGGGAAGGCCGTTCGGGCAGGTCGGTGCCGTAATGGACCAGGTCCTGCGCCACCAGGACCAGTTCGCGGGTGCCCGTGGCCGCAAGGTTGGCCGATTCCTCGACGATGTCGGCCGCTGGGCGGCTGCGCTGGCGTCCCTTGAGGCGCGGTATCAGGCAGAACGAGCAGCGGCGCGAGCACCCGTCCGCCACCTTGATGTAGGCCATGCGTTCGGTCGTGGATACCAGGCGTGGATTCGCGGCGGTCGGAAACGATCCGACCGGGCCGCGTTTCCCTTCCAGACGGTCCCTCAGGCTCAGCAGTTCTCGCGTACCGACCAGGATGCCCGCCTCGGGGACCTCGCGGGCAAGTTCCCGTCTGAAGCGTTCGGTCATGCACCCGGCCGCCACCAGCCTGGCCCCCGGCTTCATTTCGCGGGCCACCTCACGGAGGGTGTCCACTGATTCCTCCCTGGCCGCCTTCAGGAAACCGCATGTGTTCACCAACAGCACGTCGGCCCGGCCCGGCTCGCCGGCCAGTTCCCAGCCGTGGGAAAGCAGATCCCCCAGCATGACCTCGGTGTCCACGCGGTTCTTGGGACATCCCAGCGTGATCGCGAATACGGTCGGGGCCGAACTGTTCCTGCGACCGGGGCTCACCTGATGCCGACCTCCTGGACCCGGACGCCGTCAGGAGGGGTAAAGGAAAAGCGATCCGCGGGCAGTGGACCGTAGGAGGGTGACTCGAACCAGAGGTGTGAAATATTGCCCAGCGGGTCCTTGACTTCGGTCTGCCGGGTTTCTCCCGTGGTTGGATCGACGAAAAGTGTGATCGATTCAAAGGATCGGTGGCTGGAGTCCTTGGGCAGCAATGTGACCGGAACGAGGCCCGATTTGGTGGGTTTGCCGACCCTGGTATTGAAATCCTCGGCCAGTTTTCCGGTCCCCGTGAGGAATTTCAGCGCGTGAAAGAGGTTGGAATTCCGTATCTTCAGGCGGTAAGCCACCCCCTCCTCGACCGAGTAGGACCAAAGGATTTTTCCGTCGCTGACGTAATAGACCTCGTCCGGCACCTTATAGTCCCACCTCATCATGCCGGGCCTCTTGAAATAGACCGTGCCGCGCCGCGTGAAGGTCCTGCGTGGGCTTTTGGTGGTGACCACCTGGCGAAAGGATGCCTTGTAATCGGTGGACGACTCGTAAAACGCCTGCACCCGATCCAGGATGTCGGTCCCCCTGTTCACGGCTTCGGCAGGGGCGGTTTTGCCGGGGCCTGCCTCTGCATTGTCGGGTCCGGCAAAGGCGGACGGCGACACCCCAATGACCAGACAGACGACAGCGAGTTTTGTAAATCGCAACATGGCATTGATCGTAACAGTTTCCATTGATAAATCCATCCAGGATTGCTTCCCCAAATCCACCGCCTGCATCGCGATTCGACGACGGCTACGGCACTTTGGCGGTGTTGGCTTCACCAATTTGGTGCTCGACGTACATCCAGTACGCCTGCGCCCAAATCGGCTTGCTGCCTTGCCAAAGCACTCGTTTCCGCCGT
>JAADHL010000365.1:958-3428 GCA_013151875.1 Deltaproteobacteria bacterium | reverse complement strand
GCAGGGTACGAAGTGCCTCTGGTGGTCACCCGACCAGACAAACCGAAGGGTCGGGGGCTTGAGATGTCCGAAACCCCGGTCAAGCTGGCGGCCGTTGAACTGGGGCTCGCAGTCTTCCAGCCGCCGGGCCTGAAAAAGCCGAAGAATCAACAGGCGATCCGTGAAGCGAAGCCTGATCTGATCGTGGTGGCCGCGTACGGCCGGATCCTGCCCCCGGCCGTGCTTGGCATTCCGTCCCGTCTGCCTCACGGCCAGTACGGTTGCATCAACGTGCATGGGTCCCTGCTGCCGAAATACCGCGGCGCCGCGCCGATCCAGTGGGCCGTGATCAACGGTGAGGCGTTGTCGGGTGTCACCATCATGGCCATGAACGAGGGCATGGACACCGGGGACATACTGGCCCGGGCCGGCACGCCAATCGAGCCTACGGATACCGCGGGCACTCTGTTCGACCGCCTGGCGGCCATGGGTGCGGACCTGCTGTTGAAAACCCTGCCTCGCGCCATGGATGGGACCTTGACGCCCGAGCCACAGGACGAGGCGCTCGCCACGATGGCGCCGATGATGAAGAAAGGCGACGGTGCGATTGACTGGACCCGCTCCTGGCGGCGGGTGGCCGACCTGGTAAGGGGAACGGACCCCTGGCCGGGCGCTTTCACGTTCACGCCGCAAGGACTGAGGCTCAGGATTTTTCCGTTTCTTGAAAAGGCCGTCGTGGGCAACGGCAAGCCCGGAGAAGTGCTTGAAATCGATGGGCGAGGCATGGTTGTCGGGACGGGGGCCGGCGCCGTGCTGGTGCGCGAATTACAGCCGGCCGGCAAGCGCAGGATGAGCCCCGGTGAACTGGCCAACGGGCGAAAACTGGCGGTCGGGGACGTGCTGGGGGAGTCCCGATGATCCGCCAAAGTCAGACAACATGCAGCGTGGCCGCCCTGACGTCCGCGATCCTGATTGCATTGACGACGTGCAACAGTCCGAACCGCGATGCGGACAGGCTCGAACCCGAATCGATCAAGGCGTCATCGCCTGCGGATAGCGTGTTTCCGACACCCGACATGCTGGTGGAGGACACCCCCTCGATTGCGCTGCATTCCATCACTACACTGTTGGTGACCAGGGGGTCGTCGGTCGTGACGATTACCGACGAAAAGGAACTGCGTCTGAAGAAGGCGGCTCAGGAGGGCGGTAGACGGGATTTCCAACTGTACGTCAAGCGGGGCCATACAGGGGCGGAGTCGGGCGATACGCACGAGACGTTTACCGCGATACGCATCGGCAGGGACTATTGGACACGCGGGTCCGGAGGGCCGTTCGTGTGGTGGGACGACGCGCTTCACGAGCCAGACTCGACCCTTGCCAAAGCGGCGGGCGAGACGCATTCTCTGCTGGAACTGGCGGCCCCATGCATTCGGCTCACCAACAACGGGGGGTCGTGGCAAATGGAACTTGCAAGTCCGGCGTGCCGGGCGGCCAGCGCCTTGACGGCCGCGCCCATGGCGGTGGAGTTCAACTCCATCGAGGGAAAATCCACCTGGTCGGGACGTATCCCGGGGTCTTTTTCACTGAAAATGGCCTTCGTGGTACAGGCCGAAGGGCACACGGCTCAGGTGAGCCTCGAACACGAAGCCTCGGTCAGGGACCTGGCCCCGGATGAAACCATCGAACCTCCGGAAGGGGCTATATCGTCCAGGCGGGCCCGTCCGGTGAAAATGCTGGAAAAGGTGCTGTCCGGTCTGGTAAAGGAATGGGGCCCTGGAGCCCCAAATGTGTTAAAACAGAAATGACTATGGGACCATTTTGTCACGTACTGCCGACATGCGACATCTTTTCGGGCGTGCTTTGCGCGCCGTCCAAGGGCCGCTGTCGTCGACAGGCAGGGTCAACGGCGTCAACGGGCTCGCGTGGAGCGGTCATGGGGACTGAAACCGACAATGGAGGAAAAGATGTGGGTTGAGGATGTAGATGATATTACGGTTGAGTATGAGCAGGACGGCGTGCTGCTGGTCAAACAGGAGGACAAGCGAATCATAAGCCGTGGTACGTGGTCGACGATTGTCTTTCTGTACAGGGACTGGAATCGCAAGACCGACGACTACGGCCCCCTGAAGATGACTTTGCGTAAATACCGCAAGCTGAAAGGCACGTACCGTCAGGAATCCAAGTTCAACATCGGATCGGCGGACCAGGCCAGGGCCATCGCGGAGGTCCTGAAGGAATGGTCGGACAGGGGTTGACATGACTGAAGCCGAAACAATGGCCGACAAGGTCGTGTTCCTGGTCGATGACGAGGAGCGCAATCTGCTGTTGTTCGAGAAGGCGCTTGCAACCCAGCGCTACCGGCTGCGCAAGTTTCACGATGGGCAGGAGGTCCTGGACGCCCTGGAAAAGGGAGAGATTCCGGACCTGGTCGTGCTGGATGTGATGATGCCGCGAGTGGATGGATTCACCCTGTGCGGCCTGATGAAGGCGG
>JAADHL010000365.1:0-948 GCA_013151875.1 Deltaproteobacteria bacterium | reverse complement strand
GGATGACGCCGATCATTCTGGTGACCGGCCTGGAGGACATGCGCGACAAGGTCCGCGGCCTGGAGGCCGGGGCCGACGACTTCCTGACCAAACCGTTCCACCCCACCGAGTTGCGGGCCAGGGTCAGGTCCCTGATGCGCATCAAGATCCTCCACGACCAGTTGGAACTGAAGAATCGCTTGCTCAAGGACGACAAGGTGCATCTGGAGGCCCTCGTAGAAGAGAGAACCGAGGAACTGGAGGGCCTTACTTTTGGGATCGTGGCGGCCCTGGAGATGGCCAACGAACTCAAGGACAGCGACACGGGCCTGCACATCAGGCGGGTGTGCGCGTACAGCCATGCCCTGGCCATCCAGATGGGCATGGACGCCCTGTTCGCGGGCAAGATCCGTAGGTACGCGTCTTTGCATGACGTGGGAAAAGTGGGCATTCCCGACGCCATCCTCAAGAAGGAGGGGATGCTGTCGGACGCCGAATTCGAGCAGATGAAGCTGCACACGGTATTCGGCTACGAGCTGCTTGGAATCGCCCGGGCCGACGACATGGCCCGGAATATCGCGCTGTGCCATCACGAGCGCTTCAACGGCGATGGGTACCCCCGGGGCCTCAAGGGCGAAGACATCCCCCTCGAGGCGCGGATCGTTTCCCTGGCGGACGTCTATGATGCCTTGACGACCCGCCGCTGTTACAAGGACGCCTACTCGGCGGCAGAGGCCGAGAACACCATTCGCGTCGAGGGGGGCGATCACTTCGACCCAGACCTGGTGAAGGGGATGTTCGGCGCCATTGATGAATTCAACGCCATACGGGAGAGGTATCGGGACCCGTCCTGACCCGTTGCCGCCATGGCCGTGACGCCCTCAGCGTCGAGCGTCGGAGTGGACCCGTGCCGAAGAACCGCAGCTATTCGACAATCCCACGCATGTCGGTCATGGTCGGTAAGGGTGG
>JAADHL010000397.1:3928-4659 GCA_013151875.1 Deltaproteobacteria bacterium | reverse complement strand
CCGCGGCCATCCGATCCGCGTCGAAACCGGAACCCCGGGCGATGCCGGCTGCCACGTCCAGCGTCAGGTCGAGCGTCCACGATGCGCGTATTACCGGGGGCTTGTCATCCTGGAGGTCCTTGGAGTAGCCAAGAGGCAGTCCCGATACCAGGTTGAGCAGCGCCGAAAGGTCCGCGACCACTCCGGCCGCCTTGCCGCGCAAAAGTTCCGCCGCGTCCGGGTTCTGCTTTTGAGGCATGATGCTGGATCCGGAGCTGTATTCCTCGGGCAGGGTCATGAAACCGAATTCCGAGGTCGACCACAGGACCCACTCGGCCCCCAGGCGCGCCAGATGGCCCGCGCAGGCCGCGCACGCGTACATGAAATCCAGCGCGAAGTCCCTGTCGGACACGGCGTCCAGAGAGGATGCCACCGGGGGCGACATGTTCAGCGCCGAGGCGACCCCCTCGCGATCGTATGGGTAGTTGACGCCGACCGAGGCCCCGCTGCCCAGTGCGCAATGCGCCGCGGCATCCCTTGCCCGCAGGAACCTTTCGCAATCGCGCATGAACGGATAGGACCAGGCCAGCAGGTGATGGCTCAGGGTCGTTACCTGGGCCCGTTGAGTATGGGTGTATTCAGGCAGGAACACGTCCCCCGCCTTTTTGGCCCTCTCCCTGAACGCCTGGGCCAGGTCCAGGGCCTTGCGCGCCAGCTCTTCCGCATGGTTCATGCACATCAGCCGGAAGTCG
>JAADHL010000397.1:0-3919 GCA_013151875.1 Deltaproteobacteria bacterium | reverse complement strand
CGGCTGCGCGCGGTGTGCAGCTTTGCCGCCGCTTGGGTGATCCTGCCCAACAGGACCTCCACGTTCATGTGGATGTCCTCCAGTTCGGGGTCCAGTTCCAGGACGCCCTCCTCGATCCCCTCGTACACCTCCCGGAGCCCGGCCAGGATCTCCTCCAGTTCCGCGTCGGTAAGCACCCCCAGACGCCTCAGTTCGCCCGCATGGACCAGGGATGCCTGGATGTCCTCGAACAGCATCCACTGGTCCGAGTCCAGCGACGAGTTCAGCTCGCGCATGGCGGCGTCGAACGGCTTGGCGAAACGGCCCTTGCGCATCGAGTCCCCCTTATTCCAGTCCGGCGATCAGACGCTTGGCCTTGACCTGCAGCCCGAACAGCCTGATAAAGCCCTCGGCGTCCAGCTGGTCATAGACATCCTCTTTTTCGAAGGTGGCCATTTTGGGGTCGTAAAGCGAGCTTTCGGCCTTTCTGCCCACCGGCATGCAGGACCCTGGAAGCAGCTTCATGCGCACGGTTCCGGTCACGCCCTGCTGCGTGGCCTGGACGAACCCGCCCAGGGCCTGGCGCAGGGTCTGATACCACAGCCCGTAATAGATCATTTCCGCGTACTTCAGCGAGATCACGTCCTTGAAGTGCATGGTCTCGCGGTCCAGGCAGATGCCCTCCAGGTCCCGATGCGCGGCATGCAGCACCGCGCCGCCGGGGGTTTCGTAAATGCCCCTGGATTTGATGCCCACCAGCCGGTTTTCGACCATGTCCACGCGTCCGATCCCGTACTTTCCGGCCCGGACGTTCAAGTGGTTCAGCAGTTCATGAGGCCGCATGTCCGTCCCGTCCACCGACGTGGGCGTGCCGTCCACGAACCCGATTTCCACGTAGTCCGGTTCGGTCGGGGCCTTCGAAGGGTCGCGGGCCATCTCGTATGTCTCTGCAGGGGGCTCCACGAACGGGTCCTCCAGCACGCCGCCCTCGAACGACAGGTGCAGCAGGTTCTTGTCCTTGCTGTAGGGATTCTCGGTGCTTTGCTCGATTGGCACGCCAAGTTTGCGGGCGTAGTCCATCAGCTCGGTCCGCGAACTAAAGTCCCAGTGCCGCCAGGGGGCTATGATCCGGATGTATGGGTCCATGGCCATGTAGGTGACCTCGAACCTTACCTGGTCGTTTCCCTTTCCCGTTGAACCATGCGCCACCGCGTCCGAGCCGGTCTCGTGGGCCACTTCGATCTGCGCCTTGGCAATGATGGGCCGCGCCAGGGCCGTGCCCAGGTAGTAGCGGTTTTCGTAGATTGCGTTCGCGCGCACCGCCTCGAACACGAAGTCCCTCACGAACTCCTCGCGCAGGTCACGGTACACGAACTCGCACGCGCCGCTGGCCAGGGCCTTTTTGCGCAGTTCGTCAGGGTCGTCGCCCTGGCCCACGTCCGCCGTGAAGCAGACGACCTCGGCGCCGTAGTGGTCGCGCAGCCAGGCCACGATTACCGACGTGTCCAGTCCGCCGGAATAGGCCAGTACGATTTTTTTCGGGTTGGGTATGTCTTTCATTGTCGGGTCCGTCCAAACAGGGAGCCGGATGATAGCAGAATCGTGGTGCTGGAGGTAGGCTCGGGCTGACACGGCCCGGAAAAACTGTTACCAATATCCACAAAAGGAGCATCGGCGTTGAAACGCTTTGTCCTGATGGTCATCTTCGCCTGGCTGCCGGTTTCGGCCGCGGCCGTGCCGTATTCAGTGAATCCCGCTACCCCGCTTCAGAGGGAGTGGAAGGCCCACCGCGGCCTGCCCTGGGACATGAATCCCCTGGTGCCGTACACGGTGGGCGCTCCAATTCATGCGGAGGGCGGCCCGGACTTCACCGTGCTCGGATACCTGCCGTACTGGGTCCTGGGAGATGCGACATTGGTGCTGCACCTGGACCAGTTGGACGTCATCGCGTACTTCGGAGCCGAACTGCTGGCGGACGGGACGGTCGGCGAGGTACACCACTGGGGCGGCGTTCAGATGGACGCCCTCATCGCCGACGCGCACGCGGCCGGGGTGAAGGTGGTGCTGACCGTGGTCAATTTCGACCCGGATTCCATGCACGCCGTTCTGGCGACCCAGACCAGCGTCACCAAGGCGGTGGACACCCTTACGGCCCTGGTGGCGGAAAACGGCGGTGATGGAGTCAATGTGGACTTCGAGGGCCTTCCAGTCGCGGACAAGGAGGCGTTCGTTGGGTTCATCGAGGCTTTGAAGGCTGCGATGGACGAGGCGTTGGGCGGTTCCCACGTGTCGATCGCGACTCCCGCGGTGGACTGGTCGGGGGCCTTCGATTACGACAAACTGGCCCAGGCGTGCGACGCCCTCATGATCATGGGTTACGACTATCACTGGAAGAACGGCGACCCCGGACCAGTGAGCCCATTGAACGGATCCGCGAAATGGGGCAAGTACGCCCTTGACTGGACCGTGGATGACTATCTGGAGTGGGGACTGGCGGAAAACCGGCACAAGTTCATCCTGGGGTTGCCCCTGTATGGGTTCGACTGGCCCGCCATTGGCCAGGACGTGCCGTCAAAGGCCACCGGTCCCGCGGATGCCCTGTTCTATGCCCGGTGCCAGGACGAGGCCGTGCTTTACGGATGGCAGTGGGACGATGAGTCCAGCACGCCGTACTACGTATATAAATCGGACGGTTGGCGGCAGGTGTGGTGCGAAGATATGAAGTCGCTGGCCATGAAGTACCTGCTGGCGGCCGACAACGACCTTGGAGGCGTGGGTTTCTGGGCGCTGGGCTACGAGGAGGACCGCGACGACGTGTGGTATGAGCTGGCCCATGTGTTCCCGCCATCCATCGTCGCCGAGCAGGTGCCCGAGGAGGCCGTCGCGGAAGAAGTCGGCGACGTCGTTGAGCATGGGCCTGAAACCGATGCGGATCTTCAACCGGATTTCATCCAGGAAACGGTGGTGGGCCGAGGGTCCGGTTGCAGCGTGGGCGCCGTTTCAACATCAGGGCCGGCTTGCGGTTTTGTTTTGCTTATGGCCGCCATGGCCTTGATCTTCACCATGAGGCGATCCACTATGTCGGGGTCCAGATTGTGGGAAACCAGTTAGCCTGGATTCTCGGATCCAGGGACAGTCTCTTGTCGCAGGGTGATTCGAATGGACGTGGCGGATATCCTCCAGAAGGCCGTGCTGGTGCTGGTACCCATGGTCCTGTCGCTGACCGTGCACGAGTACGCCCATGCCAGGGTCGCGTTCGCCCTTGGTGACGACACCGCGGCCTCCATGGGCCGGATGAACCTCAACCCCATGTCGCATATAGATCCCTTCGGGACCATCCTGCTGCCCCTCATGGCCGTTGTATTCAACTCGCCGGTCTTTTTCGGGTGGGCCAAGCCGGTACCCGTCAACCCCGTGCAGTTCACGCGCAAGATACGGATGAAGACCGGAATGCTGCTTACGGCCGCGGCCGGACCCACAGCCAACATCGCACTGGCGTTCATCATCGGAATCCTGTTTTCGGTACTCAGGTCGACCGGCCTGGACGCCTCGCTGGGGCAGTCGATGATCAGTCTGCTTTCCCAGACGTTTCTTATCAACGTGGTCCTGGCGATCTTCAACCTGATTCCCGTGCCTCCGCTGGATGGCAGCCGCGTACTGGTGGGCCTTTTGCCCGACAGCCTGGGCCGGCAGTTCGCCTACCTCGAGCGCAACCCCATGTTCGTGATCCTGGCGTTCGCAATCCTTATCACCCAGGCGGGTTCCATCCTGCAGTTCCCCGTGGCGGTAGTGGCCAGGACCATTCTCTTCATGACCGGCAACGCGAGTTGACGGCAACGCGGCCCAAACCCACCGCCTGCATCGCGATTCGACGACGGCTACGGCACTTTGGCGGCGTTGGCTTCACCAATTTGGTGCTCGACGTACATCCAGTACGCCT
>JAADHL010000357.1:2558-3623 GCA_013151875.1 Deltaproteobacteria bacterium | reverse complement strand
CCTGCAACACAAGGAGGCTTACGGACCCCTTGTGCTGCGTCAGACCCTTGCGCCGGCTGCCCGGTGGGGCTCCAACCTGTCGTGGATCCTGATTCTCATCGGCTTCCTGCTGGCCAGCACATCCATGATTTGGGTGGGGATCGTCCTGTTCTCGGTGGCGGTTCTGTTTACGCTGGTGACGTTGCCGGTCGAGTTCGACGCCTCCAGACGGGCGCGCGCGATCCTGCCCCAGCTTGGCCTGGTTACTGCGTCAGACCGCGCGGGCGTGGACAAGGTCCTCAGCGCCGCCGCGATGACGTACGTGGCCGCCGCCGCTACCGCGGTCCTGCAACTGCTGTACTTCGTGCTCCGTGCCAGGAACTAGCGCGCGGTCCGCATGCCTGACGAAATAATTACTTGATTTGCTTTACGGCATGGCTATACTAACGCGCCTTTGTTCGGAGGATTGAGATGTCTTCACCAACGCGGAAGGCCAAAAGCAAGCGCAAGGCCAAGGAAGCGTCCATGGGCGCGAGGCGCAAAAAGGAGATCCGCCACGGCGAGCGGGTCAAGATCGAGGAACTCGGCCGCAAGCTGGGAATCCTTCCTTCGGACAAGGATGGAAAGAAGGGTTGAGCGGCGCCATCCCCGGGGTAATCTGTTGCCCTGGGGGGGTACTGGCCGCCTGCCGCATTCATACCGCGAATGCGTCACAACCTGATGTGAGTTCAAGACAGCGGAGGGGAATCGGATGATCTGCTCTACCACCAGAAACGGTATGGAGTGCTTTTTCATGACCGAGAAGGGCTGCAACTTCAACGGCGGCACCTGCCATGAGGTCGTCGAAAAGTGCGAAGGCTGCGGACATGTCCTGGAAGTGGGCGACAAGAAGTACTGTCAGGCATTCCCGGACCCTGCTTCAAAGTGGGCCCTGGGCGACTGCAATTTTTCGACCAACACCGAGATCAAGCAGGTCGGCTCCCAGCGCAAGGTCAACCCGCTCAAGGCTTCCCGCAAGGCCGCCGCCGGCAAGATGTAGCCGCGAATCACTGCAAAAAAATACTTGCTATTCGGCGGGTTTCTTTC
>JAADHL010000357.1:0-2550 GCA_013151875.1 Deltaproteobacteria bacterium | reverse complement strand
GCGGTTTCGCCTTTGAGAACTTGACCTTCTTGACCGCTTTCCACATCTTCACGCGCTTTTTCAGGCGTACCAGCTTCCAGTCGGCCGGCCTGACGGTGATTTCCACGGGAGCCAGGTCTGGATAGACAGGGGTCAAGGTCACCTTGTGTTCCGCGGTCCTGTCCAGACGGTGGACTATGAGCCTGCGTCCGTTTTCCTCGAACTCGTGCTCCTCCCATGCGCTGCCGTCCACCAGCACCTTTGCGTAGTCCGAATTCATGGACACGTGCAATTCGCCCGTGGTCACCTGCTCGGGAGTGAGTTCCGGCTTGTCAGGCGTTTCGTCCTGGGCCTCCTGCGCATGCAGCCCCGTGACCGCGAACATGGTTGCCGCAATGGCCGCCGGAAGGAACGGTGTTGTTTTCATGGCATGCCTCCCGCTAGCAATAGAACCGTCTTGCATCAACAGATACTGACACAAGGATCTTCCTTAGTAAATACCGGATTCGACGCTTGGATGTCACGGTTTTCTGTTTGGTCACAAAGCGCTTTCGACAATATAGTTGCTCTGCTTTTTGATCGGCAAAAATCGATCTGTTAGACTCTATGGGTTCGTGTTGAAACGGGGAACAAGAGTGAATGCTCACCAGGGGCCGCGGCCGGGGGTGGACCGTGTCCGGGTGCGCATTCACCAATGGAGGGCGTAAGGATGTCTATAAGACGATGTCTGACTTTGGTGCCTGGCCTGCTGATGTCCGTGATGATCGCTTGCGGCGGAAGCGGCGGGCCGGATGACGTCAAGCCCGATTTCGGCAATGACATCGGCCAGGACACCGGTGTCGCCGAGGACGTAATCGGGGACCCTGGGACGTCGACCGACGACGGCGTGACTGCCGATGACTCCGGGATCGCTGAAACATCGCCTGAGGACGACGGCGTGGTTACCGGCGACGAGGGCATTCAGGAAACCGGGGATATCCCGCCCGATGACATCCAGGTCGCATGCGCCACGGCCCAGGATTGCGTGGACGCCGGATTCCCCGAATCGGAGAATCTGTGCCTGGAGATCGCCTGTATCGGCGATATGTGCGGATACGCGAAAAAGGACACCGACGACGGTTTCGACTGCACCAAGGACGGATGCGAGCCCGACATCGGCGTATTCCACTTGTGGATAGACAGCCAGGTATGCCCCGAGTGCGAGAACGACGCCGAGTGCACCAGCAACGACCCCTGCAACCAGAACGTGTGCAAGCCTTGCCCCGTTCCGGGCGCCCCGTTCCTGGATAAATTCGAGTGCCCTGCGTCAGGCAAGGTCTGTTTTCACAAACGCTGCCCTGACTGCGACGACAAGGACCCGTGCACGGACGATTCGTGCGACTCCGCGGGACAGCTCGCCCACACACCCGTGGACTGCGATGACCTGAACCCCTGCACTGCGGACTTTTGCACCCCCAACGGCGGCCAGCCCGAGTGCGGCCACTCGGACCTCCCGGACTGCAATGTCTGCTCTACGAACGAGGACTGCCAGCAGGCCGGCATCAACCCCAGCCCAGCGTGCCTGGACGGCTTTTGCATGGTTTCGCCGGACAGCGGAAACGTTGCCTGCGGCGGCCGTGCCGAGTGCCCCGTGGGCGAGTGCATCGAAGGCAAGTGCGTGGTCAAGGTCTGCCAGTTCGCCCTGCACGAGTGCAACGACCTGGACGGATGCACCATCGATACCTGCGACCCGAAATACGCGGTGGACGGCCAGGAGTTCGGCTGCCATCACGAGCCGGCGCCCTGGTGCAAGGGATGCGACACCACGGAGGACTGCCTGGAAGACAGCAACGTGTGCACCACGGTTGAATGCGTGGACAACAAGTGCGACTATCCGTTCCTGGTATGCGACGATCATGACCCCTCGACATTCGATACGTGCGACCCGGTGGACGGGTGTGTGCACGTTCCTTTCCCGCCGACCGAGTGCCCCAACGGCGATGTCGACTGCAAGGCCGACGGCAACGCCTGCACCATCGACGAGTTCTGCGACGGCGTGGACTTGAAGTGCAAGTGGAACTATCTGATCTGCGACGACCACGACCCATGCACCATCGACGCGTGCGTCCCGGACAAGGGCTGCGTGGCGACCGAGATCCCCGAGTGCAGGTCCGAATGCAGCCCGGACGACCCGGCTACGTTCGACGACGGGAACGAGTGCACCACGGACTCGTGCGAAGAGCACACCGAGTTTGATCCCGCCAAGTACATGACGCATCACATCGACATAGATTGCGACGACGGCAATCCCCTGACGGAAGACTGGTGCGAGTCTGAAACCGGCTGTCTGCACACGGCCGTGCTGAACACCTGCCCCAACGGCGCGGATGATGAGTGCGAGTCCAGCTCGCCCTGCAAGGTGCCGAAGTGCACCGGCGCGCCGGATTTCCTGTGCTACGAGGTGGACAAGGACTGCGACGACGGCGATCCGTGTACCCTGGACCAGTGCAACGAACTGACCGGGCTGTGCGAGAATCCGCCCGATCCGAACGCCGATCCCCTGGGATGCATCGACTGCTGCGCGTTCCCGGA
>JAADHL010000206.1 GCA_013151875.1 Deltaproteobacteria bacterium | reverse complement strand
ATCGAAAGCAGAATATCCAGTTGGGTTGATTCGGGGGCGCGGGAGGCCCTGTGAAATCTGAGCCATGACGGCGCCAGGGACGCCGCATGGGCGGCCTGGATGGCGAACAGGGTCGCCTTACTCATCGGCGGCCCCCGGCCATGCCCGGCTGATGACGCGACGGGCCAGCTTGGTCATGTACGATGTCCACAGGTCCAGTCCCACCCTGCCGATGCAGCACAGTTCGTCGCCACGAGTGTATCCTGGGTTTCGGCGAACGAAAAAGGCGATGTCCGGCGCCGACAGCAGCGAGTCGTCAATGGGCGCGATATCCTCCCTCAGCCGCCCGAGGGGCTTGTCATGGCGAAGCACGCCCTCCTTGGGACGCCATTCGAGCCCGAACCTTTCGCGGGCCAGCGTATCGATCAACAGCGCCTGCCATGACGGGGTTGGGCGGTCGTGACGTGGCCAGTGCTCGGGGAAGTTGCGCGCCAGCAGCAGGTAGGTCTTGTAGCCTTTCGAGATCAGGAACCAATAGACCGGCGTGAATGGGTGGGCGACCTTGCGTCCCATCACGAACCTCAAAAAGGCCCGTTGCAGCGCGGTCTGGCCCCAGTATGGGCGCGCCACGACGGTGTCCCCCGAATAGACCACGATCACCCTGCGTCCCCCGATGGTCCGATCCCAGGTGTCAAGCGTGGAAAAGCCCTGCACGGAGCCGTCGCCGCGGTCCTTCAGCAGTATTACGTGGGATTTGCCTGCAAGGTCCCCCATGAAACGGTCGCGGGTCACGTCTTCATAATAGTTGGAAAAGACCAGCCACATGGCTTCCAGTGTTGATTCCGAAAGCGATTGCCGCGCAACCGTCCTGGAGCTGAGTCTGGGGTGGTCCTGCCTCGTCACCGGCAACTCTCGTTGAGGGTCCAGTCCGGCTATTGTATCTTGTTCCCGAGGATAGACCCTGTTTCCCGAGCGGAAAAGACGCGATGAAGGACCGAACCACGCCGAACATGGGACAGGCGGCGTTTCGTATTGGCGATGCAAGTGACGACGCCGGACTACGCCGTCTGCTGAGGGACAATCCCGTACCCGGTTCCTTCAGCCTGGCCCTGGTGCGCGAACCCGACTTTTTCATGGGCGCGGAGATCGAGGGCGACGTGACGCATACCGTGGTTGCCTGCGAGGAGGGCTCGGATCGGCTTCTGGGACTGGGCGGCCGGGCGGTCAGGACGGCCTGGATCAACGGCGAGCGTGCAAGGCTGGGTTATTTCGGCCAACTCCGCATCGACCGTGACGCCAGGGGACGAAAGGGCTTGCTGATTGGTGGGTTCGACGCCCTGCGCGAACTATGGAAAGAGGGCGAAACGCCCTTTCTGGTGACCACGATCATCCAGGGCAACGCAGCGGCCACGCGGGCGCTTACCAGCGGACGACCCGGCATGCCGACCTACGTCCCGCGCGACGTTCTGTGCACGCTTGCGCTTTCCCTGAGGCGTCGTCGGAGCATTCCCAGGTGTCCAGGGATCGAGCTTAGGCGCGCCTGCGGCGACCACCTTGAAGACGTGGCAAGGTGCCTGCGGCGAAACTATCGGCGGTTTCAGTTCGCCCCGGTTTGGACCGCCGACGACCTGGCTGATGAGCGGCGTTGCAGGGGGCTTTTACCGGGGGACTTCGTGATTGCTCTGCGCGGCGGTGACCTGGTCGGTTGCCTGGCGACCTGGGACCAGTCTTCCTTCAAACAGACCGTGGTTCATGGATACCCGCCCGCTTTGAGGCTCTTTCGTCCGCTGGTGAATCTGGTCGGCCCACTCACCGGGTTGCCGCATCTGCCCCCGGTGGGCCGAACTCTTCCACACGCCTACTTTTCGCACATCGCGGCTGACGGTGACGACCCCGATGTGCTGGTTGCCATGATGACCAGGGCCTTCAACGACGCCCTGGGACGCGGCTGGTCATACGTCACGCTGGCCTTTGCCGAAGGCAACCCGATGCTTCACGCCGTGAAGGCCGCCTTTAGGCATATCGAGTACCGCAGCCGCATCTATCTGGTCCACTGGGAAGAGGGCAGAGCGGCCGTCGATGCAGTGGACGACCGGATTCCCCATCTGGAACTGGCCGTGCTGTAGAAGGTGGGTGGTTATTCCGAGCAAAAAGCCGATTGTCAGGTCCGTTTTCTGACTGACGTCACGGCCCCCAGGATCGCCAGCAGAAGCAGTGGAATCATTGGGCTGGGGGATGGACCCTCCGTAGCGGCCGAGCAGCCGCCCCCGGACTGAGCGCCGGTCGTGTCGGGGCCCTGGATTACGCCTTCGGACGCCGCGGGTTCGGAGGATGTCTGCGCGTCCTGAATCATGCTGTCGTGGGGCGACGCAACGTCCGGGGCGGAATCCGGCCATGAATCGGCGGTGCTGTCAGGGATGGATTCCGGGATCATATCTGGGATCACATCCGGCAACTCATTGTTCAATAATGTTTTCAGCGTCAGCGTCACTGCGGCGGTCGATGTCGTGTCAGCGTTGGACGCCACCACGAAGCCTGGGTTCACGAGTACGGGTGGCGGCAATTGGGTGGGATTGCCGGATTCGACGGACTGCACCAGGAAGGCATCCGGAAAGGCGGCCAGGACCGAGACCTGCGCCCCTTGGGTCGAGTAGTCGATTTCCAGGTACTTGTCGGCATCCGGCAGCGGAGCCAGCGTGTGATAAACCGCCGTTGTCGGGGTTATCTGAATATCCCTTTCAATCGGAGGCGGATCCAGTTCGACAACGGCGAACTGGGGCACGTCCACCAGGTCATATCCGTATTCTCCGCTGTCCAGATTCGGGTCATCCAGCGCGTTTGCCATGGCCCATTGTCCAAAGAAGGCGCTGAACGATGTCCCCTGGGGCAGGAACTCGCTGATTGAAGGGATGCCGGTCAGGGCCGACGAGGTCAACTGGAGCACGCCGGCGGCGCCGAACCTCTGATAGAGATAGGCCCCGAACAGCAGGCAGGCGCCGTAATCCACGGGCGGGGCCTTGACCAGTGATGTGTATGGATGCGCCACGTACCAGGCGAGGTTCTGATCGTCGTGATATCCGCTGTAGACCATGGCCAGTTCAGCCAGCGATTCGTCCAGCCAGTTTTCTTCGTACGGGTCCCTGCCGAAATGAATCAGGTGTTCGAATTCATGGGCGATGACGCCCTGCTTGTACAAGGATGACGCGTCGGCGGAGTCCACGTGCACCATGCCGAGTTCGTTCGAGCAGTAGAGCGATGGGTTGTTCGCGCATTGCGGGTTGAACGGGGTCATGTCCTCCGCCCTGAAAAATCCGTCGAATGTGTAGTTCTGGTAGTCGGGGATGTCGTAGATGAGTATCGTCAGGTCAGGGTCCCCCTGGGCGTACAGCGGCGAGGATCCGAACAGGCTCTCGTTGTTTTCCACGATGCCGTGTCCCGGGGTTCGGGGCGTATCGGATTCCAGCGCCTTCAGCAGTTTGTCCACATCGTCCTGGGTGACCTTTGAGCCCCATTGATCGTCGGCCACCCAGATTGCGCTGTGGTCGCCCACCGCCCGGCATACGGACGGGATCTGCACGTTGTCCGGGGGCATGACGGACAGGTCATACGTCCAGAAATCGCGGTGGTCGCCCACCTTGGGGAAAGCGCTCCGTTCATGGGAGGTCCCCGGTCGGTCCGGTCGCCGATCCGGGAGCAGCATCCTGAGCCCCGCGTTACCGCAAGGTCGGGGCGATGAAAACGCAGGCGCGGCAATGACCAGGCATGATGCCGCCGCAAGGACAAATCTGAGTTTTCGCAGCATAGGGTGTCTCCTTTCCACGATTCGACGCGGGGAGACTACCCCCTCGACGGCAGGACGTCCAATCAGGAGGTTCATGTTCAAAGAAAGGTCCGGGTTTTTTTGCGATGCCTGGTCCAGGCGTCGCCGAACCGGTCTTGCAGGTGACGCTCCTCGGCACGGATTCTTATGACGACGCCGACCGCGGCAGGGACCAGGGTCAGAAACAGCGCGTTGTGGCCGGTCAGCAATGCGCCGGCCGCCCAGAAAACGACACCGGCGTAGATGGGGTGGCTTACGTGGGCATAAATGCCCGTGGTGACGAGTTCCTGTCCGTCGTAGGTGAATACGCTGCCTGACCAGGACCGCCCAAGGCTGAGGTGGGCAGCGAACATGAACAACAGTTGCAGGGCCAACAGCGCGCATCCAGGGATGAACAGCCACCAACTGAAGGGCCATGAAAACGCCGCGACTGATTCAGGACTGATCAGGCACAGGAACAACGACGCGTAAAAGGCCGCAATGCCGCCGATAATCAGATAGAAGGACACACCTTCAGAACCCTCGACCAGTCGTCTGCTCCAGCCCGGCCTGGCCAGGATGAACCCCCCGTGTATTGCGAACGCTGCTGCGGCATGCGCCACCAGAAGCCGGTAGACAGTAATTGAGTCGGGTTCCATCACGGCATTGTCCACCATGATCCCGATCCGTGCAATCGGCGTGCGGCGACGAGTATGAACACCCAGCGTAGGATGAGTAGCGGGATTGCCGCAACCACCAGCCATGCCGTGACCTGGAGAGCGGTTCCGCCCGTGCCGTTCAGCAGTCCGGGCAGGATGAGGAAGTGCTTTTGGGAAAAGTCCCAATAGTGAATCATCGGTGAACGCAACCAGGACCAGCGGAT
>JAADHL010000331.1:2592-6255 GCA_013151875.1 Deltaproteobacteria bacterium | reverse complement strand
CATGTATACGAGGTATCCGTCCCCCCGATGGTCTGGGCCTTGAGTGTGATGGTCTCGCCGACCTTCACGGTCACGTCGCCCGAGACCACGACGCGAGCTGCGCCGCCCTCCACGTACACGTGGACGCCCCACGACCCTGACGCACCGGTGTCGGCCCCGGTCGCGGTGATTACGGCGGTGCCCTCGGCCACGCCCGTGACTACGCCACTGTCGTCCACCGTGGCCACGGCCTCCTTCGAGGACGACCACGAGTAGGCGGAATCCGTTCCGTTGGCGGTCGAGGCCGAAAGCTGAATGCTCTGTCCCACCTTCACCGCAACGTCACCGGTGACGGTGACCACCGGGCCAGGCTCGGTCGTGGTGGACCCGCACCCCACCAACATAGAGGCCGTTACCAGGAACCCCAAGAAACGCAAACAATGATTCGACATTTGAACCTCCTGCCCAGACCATTCTGAGATATCGCGTGACAACTCGCGCCCTCACATGCCTGCAACACACAAGCCGGGCACTGCCGAATATGACCTATGTTCTCCTTAGCGCAACGCCGGCTATAAATCAAGCAAAGACTTCCATCCTAAATCCCCCTCGAACCCTCGTCCCGAGACTGGGGGCTTTCGGGAAGCCTGCACTGGTGGGCTTACGGGCTTCGCGACAGCTTTCGTAACATCCTGGTCAGGTCCTGAAATATCGCCGGCTTTTCCGCTCTGAAGGTCCTGCGGCTGGAAACCGGCTGCTGGTCGATGCCGAGCCGGAGCTTGAGCGCCTCGAGAGCCAGCAACGCCGGAGCGCCCTTGGAGACCAACTGTTCCTTCATGGTCATCGGGCCGGTCGCTTCTTCGAGCCTCTGGTAGAGCCCGTCCAACCAGTCGGCTACCTGCGGGCTTACATACCTCTTGCTCGCCGGGATCAGCATCATCACGTAGTGGGCGTTCTTCCCGTAGTACTCTGCTTTGGCCCTGATGCGCCTGTTCGGATGATCGCGCAGGTTGATATAGCCCTGCAGATAGTCCTCGGCGACCCTCAGTACGGAGGGCCCCAAGCGCTCGAATTCCTTCCGGTACAGGCGGCGATGGATTGACTCCATCTCCCCGGGCTTCATTTGAAGGTCAGATAGAACCCGTCGTGCTTGTAGCTCATCCAATCTTCGGGTAGCAGTCGATTCTCGGCCTTCATGCGATCGTGGAGGGGAGTGCCGAACGCCGGACCATAGATGAGGAACTGGCTCAGGGACGGGCGCAGGCTCACCAACTCGTCGAACTCTTGCGCGATGATCTCCGGTGTATGGTAGTCGAAGCCGATGATCATCGAGGACATAACGCTGATGCCGTGCTGGTGCAGATCGCTGAAAAGTTCCCGGTAGGATCTGCCATTCATTTTCGAGTAACCGGCCCGCTTGCCCTCGTACCCCACCCAAATCCAATCGATGCCCATCTCCACCAACTCACTGGCCCTGAACCGGGACAGGGCTTTCACGCTGCTGAAGATGCACAACGCCAGCGGAGGCAGGTCGGACTGCCGGATCGCCTCAAGGAATCCGCGGCCGCGTGATTCGTTCAAAAGGAAGTCTTCGTCGTTGATCCAGAAATCGGTCATGTCGGGGTGCTTCGAGCGCAGGTCCCGGATGGCCCCCAGAATGGATGGGCCATCGGGTAGAATGCGGATATGCTTACGCTGGAAGTAATGCGAGGTGACGCAAAAATCGCAGCCATTGGGGCAGCCCAGGCCGGCGAAGACATAACCCGTCTGCCCAAGCAGAGGCACCGAGAACATCGATTGGCGCTGGCAGATGTCCGGCTGGACGAAGCCCGTGTTGATGGTCTCTCCCAGCAACTCTCGCATAAACGCCACGCCCTCACCGTGGCAGATGTAGTCTGCGTAGGGCGCCAGTTTCTCATCGCCCATGGCAGTGCCGTATCCGCCCAGGATGATCTTGGAGGAAGGCGCGTGTTTTCGAATGGCCTGTACCATGGGAACCATCTTGTGGTGGGTCGAAGCCACAAACGCGATCCCGATGTAGCCGTATCCCTTCTCGATCTCAGTGATGAACTGCTTCATTGTGGGATAGTGCAGGGTAACCGTAGGGGCCTTCAGGTTCTCGGCGATGAAATCGATACCCCACTGCGTGGTAGTGGCACGAGCGCGGAAGATCCCCTGGGCCCACATGATTTGGTGGCTGCCTTCGGCCGAAACCCCGAGGCCGTCACCATGCTTCACCCCGAATGGTTGGCAGACGCTGCTCAGAAGGACTTTTCCGCCCTTGGATCCATCCATGAACCATCCTCTTTCTTGCGAAAACCAGATGTCTTCGACACGGGTCAGAGAGGATGGCTCTTCGACACGGGCCAGAGAGCGCATAGCATAGCAAACTACGAGTGGACATGACAACGAAATACTACCGGGAGCGGAAAACAAGTGTCATATTTTCGGGCATTACCCTACAGGCCATCATGGGCCATTCCAGCGAAATCATGACAGCGCGTTACGCCGGGTAGTGCATCAGTTTCCTGATCGTTGACCGGCCAAGACCTTCGATGAAGCGGTCAGACTGACCCACTACGAAAAACTCTTGGCATTTGCATAATCCTGAATATGATCAGGGGAACGGTAAACTCGGTATCGCCGTCTTTCAACGGAGGGGAGTCAGATGGCATCATTCGAGAACAAACGGAAGTACCCAAGAACCGTGGTGGAAAAGAAAGTTCATTGCTACATCGAAGGTGCGCGCCTCGACGCGATCACAGCCAACATCAGCAATGGAGGGATGTTCCTGAAAACCGCCAATATCAGGGACATCCCGCTTGATTCACTGGTAGGTCTAGTATTCAGGTCATCCGCCGCCGGGCAGACCACGTTCCTGTTCGGCAACGTGGTTCGAAAACAGACTCTGCCCATCGAGGGGGTCGGATTGAAGTGGGAAAAGGCGGTCACCATCGGGGACCGTGACCAGTTGGCCAGGTTTCTCAAGGACATGTTCAACATCGCCGACCCGATTATTTCCGAGGAAGCGGGTGACGCTCACAGGCCCCCGAAACGGGTGTTCCGCTTTGCCTCCCTGGATCGCGGCACGCCGGGTGGGCTATCTGCTATCGGAAAAGGGCCGTCCGGCGTGACAGCGGCCGAACGCCAGAGGGGATTGAAGGTCCGGCCCGATGATTCCGACCTAAAGAGGGTCAAGGTCGTACACACGGAAAAGACCCCGCCGCCGACCTATCGCTGGGTAGCCCCCGACTACGTACCAAACGGCAACACCATGCCACACGGCAAGGCAAGAGGCGTCATCACATCGATGATCCACCGCAGCGAGATGCGTGCGCCAGTTTCGCACAAGGTATTCGTGACCGTGCAGGGACACGAAAGCGAATTGAAGATGCTCAACATCGGCTTGGACGGAATGTTCATCGAGACGCCGTACGTGCCGTCCGACCTCTCGGCCGGGGTTTCGGTCCGCTTCGAGATCCGCACGAAGCGGGGTCCAGTTCCAATAGTATGCCAGTGTCACGTCACCGGCGTGGACGATGGTTCGGCCTCGGGCCACGCTGGAATGGACCTTTCGATCGACAAACTGGACGAGGGGAACAACGAAGGCATTCTCAAGCGCTACGTCAAGTGGCTCCATTTCCAGTCACTTTCGGACTGATTCGCCTTTCTGTTCGTGAAGCC
>JAADHL010000331.1:0-2577 GCA_013151875.1 Deltaproteobacteria bacterium | reverse complement strand
GCCCGCCTCTTCACCGGCCCGATCGGGAGTTTGCCCTTCCCCACCCCAAATCCACCCCCTGCTCGACCCAAGGGGAAAAATGGCAGGGCTTGGTCCTGTTCATGTAAGACACCACCTTTGCGTTCTTTGCGTTACGCCTCTGCCTCGCGAATATTCCGGCCCTTGACTCCTCCTTGTTCCCCTTCAATACTCGTCACAACGAGGCGAAACAGGGATGGGATTCCTGCGCGTCAGGAGGCGTTCGATGATCAGATCCGTAGGTTGGCTTGCCGTGGTCCTAGTCCTGTCGCTCGGTTGTTCCAGCGGGTCGGGAAACCAAGCGGATGCTGCGGCAACGGACGAGACACCTGAGATCACGTCTGATTTCCATGGGCTTTCCGACGTCAAGCCGGACACTCTGCCCGATGCTCACGATGTTCCCGATGTCCCTGCAGACGTTCCACATGATGCGCCGGACCTGCAGGAGACTCTCATCAAGGACGTCCCTGGCGACACAGGACTGCCGGATGGCCGCTGCCGTTCGGACCAGGACTGTGGACCCGTCCAATCGTGCCTGCCGCCGGGGGAGCCCATGGCCTGCGGGATTTGCTTCCAGCCGGAGCCTCCCTGCGAGACCGACCTGTCCTGCGAATCGGGCACCGTGTGCGAGTGGGTTGACGGCCCCTGCATGTGTTTTCCCGGCTTCATGTGCATCCCGGCCTGCCTGGAGCCCGATGGTTGTGGTCCGGGAAGGATCTGCGATACGGGTCATTGTATTCCCATGCCCTGTCCGAACTACGACGAGTGTCCCCCGTTTTTCGAGTGTCCATTGGTAGGACGGGCAGGCGACCCGTTCTGCATCAGGAAGGCCTGCAAGGACGACTCGACCTGTGACGGCGGTTCATGCGTGCAAGCCTTCTGCTATCCCGAACCCGGAACCTGCATGGATCCCGTGGCCTGATCGGGATCTTCCGTCGAATCCACCAGTCAACACATGCCCTTTCCAGGGACTCCGACTCCCCAAACACCAAATCCCACCCCTTGCTCGACCCTTTTGCTCCCCCCCTGCATTTTGCTCGACCAAAAGGGGTTTTTACGGAGATCAGAAACAAAAAAGTGAAACTCTTGAAGTGGTCTCTACAGGGAAACAAATCAGTTTTCATCGACGAACACCCATGAAATACCTACTCATTAGGGTCGAGCAGGCCTCGATTACGAGAATGGCGGTTTTTACGTTCGGATTGAGGAGTGCTGAGATTCTTCTTGCCCGTGCGGAGAATACAAGCCATAATCTCCGCAGGAATTGCGTAGATTAGATGACTTACATCTGGGAAATCGAGCGCTGGCCTGATCTTCACTGGAACGAAAACGCTCTAGTGAAGCTGCTCGCACACGTTTCGCGCGAACAAGGCCGCCTGATCGGAAAGATGGAAGGACTCGGTTTCGATCTGCGCAACGAAGCCCATCTGCGGACCCTGACCGAGGACGTCGTCAAATCGAGTGAAATCGAGGGCGAAAACCTGCCCGCCGATCAGGTCCGTTCGTCGATCGCACGGCGGCTCGGCATGGATATCGCAGGTCTCATCCCGGCCGACCGCGATGTCGAGGGCGTGGTCGAAATGATGATGGATGCCACCGGCAGCTACCGAGAGCCGCTGACCGCTGAGCGGCTGTTCGAGTGGCATGCGTCGCTTTTCCCGACCGGAAAAAGCGGGATGAGCCGGATCAAAGTTGGTGATTGGCGTGATGATGCCGGCGGGCCGATGCGGGTCGTCTCTGGCCCGATGGGCCGCGAGAAGGTTCACTACGAGGCCCCGCCCGCCAAGCGCGTCCCGGAGGAAATGAACAGATTCCTCGCATGGTTCAATAGGCCCGGCAATACCGATCCGCTGTTCGTCGCCGGACTTGCGCATCTGTGGTTTGTCACGATCCACCCGTTCGATGACGGCAACGGACGCATCGCCCGAGCAATCGCGGACATGGTGCTCGCCCGCTCCGAAGGAACGCATCAGCGGTTCTACAGCATGTCAGGGCGAATCCGTGCCGAACGGAACGAGTACTACAACATGCTGGAGCACACCCAGAAGGCGGACCTCGACATCACCGGATGGCAGAAGTGGTTTCTGGAGTGCCTGCTGCGCGCAATCGAGGGTGCACAGGGCACACTTTCAGCCGTACTCGAAAAAGCGCGCTTCTGGGAACGCTTTGCCACTGAACCGCTCAATAAGCGCCAGATCAAAGTTCTCAATCGCCTGCTCGATGGCTTCGAGGGCAAGCTGACCTCCAGCAAGTGGGCAAAGATCGCAAAGTGCTCGCAGGATACAGCCCACCGCGACATCACCGATCTGATCGAACGCGGCGCGCTGAAAAAAAACCCAGGCGGCGGTCGGAGTACGAGTTACTCGCTGACGCGCATAGTTGAGCAGGGCTGAGAGTGCCAATCCTGCACGCGGATGGCCCTTTCTGACACCAAACCGTCCCCGGGACCGTCCCTGACAGGGGGTGGTCCCAAGGACGGAAACAACGTAAGTGCCTGTAATTACTTGGAGCGGGAGACGGGATTTGAACCCGCGACGTCAACCTTGGCAAGGTTGCACT
>JAADHL010000015.1:2648-4747 GCA_013151875.1 Deltaproteobacteria bacterium | reverse complement strand
CTGTATTTTGGGCTGTCTCTCCTGATTGCATTTGCCGGGGCCGGCTGGATGTACGCCCGCCATGTATATCAAACGGATTTTTCCGCTGCCGGCCGCATGAAAAAGCGCGGTTTCGGTCAACAGATCGGACGGGACTCCGCCCACGTGCCGCCGCTGTGGAACAAAGTCAGGCAGGCGGAAAAGGCATATATTTCCTGCGGAAGCGGTTTCCTGTCCGCGCTGTGGCTGCTCAGGACATATCGCGAGGCCGCCGATTCCACGGATTCGGGCCTGGATGAGCCGATGAGGGCATACGTGCTCAACAATTGCGCATGGTTTCTCGCCACCACGGATCATCTGCTGCTGCGAAACCCCATGGAGGCCATCGACAAGGCGGAAAAAGCGGTAGAACTGACCAGGCGCCAGGAGCCCATGTACCTGGACACCCTCGCTGAGGCATTGTTTCGAGCGGGGAGGGTTCACGAGGCCCTCGAAGTCGAGAGGCGCGCACTGAAACTGATGCCCGACGCACCGTACCTCAAACCGCAAATCGAGAAGTTCAAAAAGGCGCTCGGACAGTCCGGCGGGCAATCGCCGTCGTACCGACCCGACGACAACCAATAGCCTTTGTAACGACGTCCTTCTATTTTCGTTGACACCGGCAAGCATATTTAGTAAGTGAATGCGCCCGCGTATCAGGATGTTGCGCGGTGACGGCGATAGCGGAAAAACGGGTGAAGGATGAAGACATACGAACCGTCCCGGATCAGAAACATCGGGCTCTATGGGCACCAGGGCGCGGGAAAAACGACCATAGCCGAGGCAATCTGCTTTCTAGGCAAGTCATCTTCCCGCCTGTGCAGCGTGGTCGAGGAGAATTCCAACTTCGACTTCGAGGCCGAGGAGATCCGGCGAAAATCCAGTGTATCGACCTCTGTGGGCTATGGCGAATGGAAGAAATGCCTGGTGAACATCATCGACAACCCGGGTGACACCAATTTCTGGGCCGAGCCGGTCATGTCCCTGGTTGCCGCCGACACCGGCGTCATTGTCGTGAGCGCCGTGGACGGGGTTCAGGTAGGCACCGAGAAGGCGTACAAGCTGCTTTCCGAATCCGATATTCCCAGGGCGATCTTCATTTCCAAAATGGACAAGGAAAGGGCCGATTTCGACAAGACCCTCGCCGCCCTGAACGACAAGTTCGGCGTGGCGGTGGTGCCCCTTGCCATTCCCATGGGTGCGGAATCATCTTTCACGGGCGTCGTGGATCTGCTGAGTCAGAAGGCCGTCACCTACAGTGACGCCGGCGCATCCCAGGAGGGAGATGTCCCGGATTCCATGACCGAGGCAGTGGCCCGTTTTCGCGAACCCCTCATCGAAAAACTCGCCGAGCAGGACGACGACCTGATGGAAAAGTTCTTCGCGGATGAAGAACTGACGCCCGACGACCTCAAGAAGGCGATGGCCATCGGAATGAAGTCCGGCGACATAGTCCCCGTAATCGCCGGTGATTCCTCCAAGGCCGCCGGTATCGACGTGCTGTTGGACCTCCTCACGACCTACGGCCCTTCTCCGCTGGATCGAAAGACATTCAAGACGATCAAAGGCGAGACGACAACCGATATCGAGCCCGACGCCGACGGCAGTTTCCTTGGGTATGTATTCAAGACCGTGGTTGATCTGCATGCGGGCAAGATCACGCTGGTCAGGGTAGTCAGCGGCTCATTGAACCCGGACGGCAGCTTTTTCAACACCAGCACGGGCTCGCAGGAACGCTACGGACAGATATTCAAGCTTCTGGGCAAAAAGCAGGAAAGCGCCGGCCAGGCCGTGACCGGGGATATCGTGGCCATGGTCAAGCTGAAGGACACCCGGACCGGACATACGCTGGCCGCCGCCGCGGACGCCGGCAACCTGGTGACCACACCGGTCCCCGAGCCCTGCATCGCGCTGGCAATCAAGCCCAAAAGTCAGGGTGACGAGGACAAGGTGTCGGCTGCCATCCACAAACTGATCGACGAGGACGCCGGCCTGCGCCTCGCCAGGGATGATGAGGCCAAGGACCTTCTTCTGGAAGGCCTGGGACAGATCCACATCGAAATCGTGGGCGAAAAGATGAA
>JAADHL010000015.1:0-2639 GCA_013151875.1 Deltaproteobacteria bacterium | reverse complement strand
CGTGGAAGTCGATATCAAGCCACGCCGCGTCCCATACCGGGAAACCATCCGGGCTTCCATCAACAAGGTCGAAGGCAAACACAAGAAACAGACCGGCGGACACGGCCAGTTCGGGGTCTGTTACATCGATCTGGAGCCGCTGCCACGTGGTTCGGGGTTCGAGTTCGAGGACAAAATCTTCGGGGGTTCCATTCCCAAACAGTACATCCCGTCCGTGGAAAAGGGCATCAGAGACGCCATGTCCAAGGGGGTGGTTTCCGGATACCCGGCCGTGGATTTCAAGGTCCGCCTGATCGACGGAAAGTACCACGACGTCGATTCGGACAGCCGCTCCTTCGAACTGGCCGGGTCCCGCGCCTTCAAAGAGGCGTTCAAACAGTGCAAGCCGGTGATCCTGGAACCGATCATGAACATGACCATCATGATCCCCGATGACAACCTCGGGGACATCATGGGCGACGTGAGTTCCCGCCGCGGAAGGGTCCAGGGCATGGAATCGGCCGGTGGAATGCAGGTAGTCAAGGCCCAGGTCCCGATGGCCGAGGTGCTGACGTACGCATCGGATCTGAGGTCCATGACCTCGGACAGGGGCAGTTTCAGCATGGAAATGGCCTCGTACGAGGAAATGCCGGCCAATCTGGCCCAGAAGCTCATCCAGGAAGCATCGTTGGAAGAGGACGAAGATTGAGTCCTCACCGTGCGTCATGAATGAGTTGGACTGAGGGCCTTCCGTCGTTCGCCGTTCTAGTGGATAATCCAGGCAGTGGCCGCAGCGGAGTATAGCCGTGCTGAACATCGATCCGATTCCAGCCGACAAAAACATGCTGCCTGACGTTGTGCAGGACGCGCTGGCCCCCGACGCGCCCGGTGAACAACGCCTGCTCCTGGCCAGGGCCGTAATCCCCCTTGGCCCCGCGGAACTGGTGTCCACCCTCACCTACCTGCTGGACGACAAGTCGGAAAAGGTGTCGACAGCGGCAACGACCACGTTGAATGAACTGCCGTGGGGAGTCCTGTCCTCCGGGATCAGGGAGGTGAAGGACCCAGGGGTCCTTGACAGCCTGGCGCGTTTGATGCTGGACAGGGAAGATGTCATCAATCAGATTCTGGGCAGCGAGTCCGTCTCGACCAGGACCGTCACCTTTGTCGCGTCCCGAGGCAAGGGAGTCCTGCTGGAACGCATCGCGGCCAATCAGGTCATGCTGTCCAGGGAGCCCCAGATCATCGAGGCCCTTTACTACAATCCCGAAACCCGCATGGGCACCATCAGTACCGTGCTGGAATTCGCGGTACGTTCCGAAATCGATCTGTCCCACATACCCGGCTACAAGGAAATCGTCGATTCCATTTTCGGTGGGGAGGCGGAAAAGCGGGCCAAAAAGGAAAAGGAAGCGGAGGATGAGGCGCCGCAGCCGCCGCTTGGCGCCCCACCCACTGAAGAAAAGAAGGACTTTGCCAGCGCGATGGCCGATGCAGCGGGCACTGTTCTGGATGCGGGCGACGCTGACGGCTTCCTTGACGACGAAGCCTTTTCCATGGTCCTCCAGGCAGCCGCCTGGGAGGAAGGGCCCGAGGACGAAGAAGAAGAGGAGGAGGACAAGACAGCGCTGTGGGCCAGGGTCCACAAGATGAATGTCGTGCAGAAGGTCCGACTGGCCCTGTTGGGCAACGATTTCATCAGGTCGCTTTTGATTCGCGATTCCAGACGCATCGTGTTCATGGCAGTGCTCAGAAGTCCCAAGACCTCCGAAAAGGAGGTGATCGCCTATGCCAAGGACAAGGCACTGGACGACGAAATCATCAGGACCATTTCCAGGAACAGGGACTGGACCAAGCTGTACGCCGTGCGCCAGGCCCTGATTCAGAATCCAAAGACAAGTCCTTCGGTGGCGATGAATTTTCTGAAGACCATGCACCCTCGTGACTTGAGGAATCTTTCGCATAATCACGACATTCCCGGCTATGTTATGAAGGCGGCCAAACGTCTCGTGGCCCAGCGCGAGCAGGGCGTCAGAAGTTGATGTCCGCGTCCGATGAAAAACGCCCGCCCGCGTTCGTAATTGGAACGGCGGGCCACATCGATCACGGAAAGACAACCCTTGTCAAGGCCTTGACCGGCATCGACACCGATCGTCTCAAGGAAGAAAAGGAAAGAGGCGTAACAACCGAATTGGGTTTCGCTCACCTTGAACTCGGCGACGGCCGCATCGCTTCCATCATAGACGCCCCCGGCCATGAACGGTTCGTTCGTCACATGATCGCGGGCGCCGGCGGTCTGGACCTGGCCGTCCTGGTCGTCGCGGCCGACGAGGGCGTGATGCCGCAGACCAGGGAGCACCTCGACATACTGGGATTGATTGGCGTCAAACAGGGCCTTGTGGTCCTGACGAAATGCGACCTCGTTGAATCCGAGGACCTCGAACTGGCCCTTGACGACCTGCGGGAAGGTCTGGCGGGTTCATTCATGGAGGGGGCGCCCATCATGCGGTTTTCGGCTTCCCTGACCGATACCCATCCCGGATTCCGTGAGGACTTCATAGCGTACCTGCGCGGGGTCTTTCCACGGACGCCCGCAAGACCCATCGACAGACCACTCAAGATCGCAATCGACAGGGTTTTCGTGATCAAGGGCTTCGGTA
>JAADHL010000324.1 GCA_013151875.1 Deltaproteobacteria bacterium | reverse complement strand
GACCGGGGTACAGCCATGCTGTTGGAGGCGATCTCCGGGTCGATCTACTGGCCCCAGACCGCGGTGTTCGTCATCGAGGACGACCCCCAGGGCTCCGGGGACCACGTCGAGGCCCACAGGTCTCCGGCCGTCGTGGTTTCGCCATGGGTGAAACGGGGCTACACCTCGTCGGTGCACTACGACATCCCCAGCCTGTACAAGACCATCGAACTGATCCTGGGCCTGCCGCCCATGGGCCGCAACGATGCCCTGGCGGCGCCCATGCTGGACATCTGGGTCGACGGCGAGACCGAGCAGCCGGACTTCACGCCGTTTACCGGGGTGCCCGTGGACGTGCCGCTGGAATACAACCCGAAAGACGGCAAGATGGCCAAGGCGCTGGCCCATTGCGACTTCACGAAACTGGATGATTGCCCCGGCATGGGCCTGGTGCTGTGGAAAATGATGAAGGGGGACGTCGAGCCTCCGCCCTACGCGAAGGGGATTGACAGATGAAGGGGCGCAGATCGTCCATCGTGGGAGAGGTGATGAGACGGAGTATCGAAAGCGCTGTAGTTGTCCCGATGCTGGCGTTTCTCACGGCGTTCCCGACCGGCTGCGGGGATTCGGGCGGGACGAACGACGTCATCGGTCCCGGCGCGCCCGACCCAGGCGGCGAAGTCTCGACCATCGACACGCTTGAAGGCTGGGTCCAGGAAGGTAAACGGCAACTCGAAAAAGGCGAGTCATGGTTCGCGGTCAAGGCATTCGACGAGGCCCTGGAGATCGCTCCGGACGACACCAACGCCGTGTTCGGCAAGGCCCTTTCGGAGATGGTCTATGGATCGGAGCTGTTCCTGATGGTTCTGTCCCTCACGGACCAGCTGGCCGCTGAACCGGAACACGGGGACATGGTGAGGGAGGCGGGTGAAATTACCCATGCCTTCGCCGCGGTTTCGTCCGCGCTGAAAGCGCCGCCCGACGACTGGTCCCAGAACGAGTATCTTGCCGGCGAGATACACCGCATCTTCATGAATATCCGCAAGCACTTCGACATCTCAGTCCAGTACCTGGACCGGCTCGGAGAAAGCGACCTCGCGTTCCAGGTGGAGGCGGTCCCGGTCTACATGCGCACGAAGCCCATGCTGATGTTTCGCGGCGTATTCGACGCCGGCGACGTGCAGATCATAAGGGCCGTCGCCAACACCGCGGTGGGCATATGCGACGTATTGGCGGGCCAGGACGTCACCACCGACATGCTGACCCTGATCGGGCTGGTCAAGGAGGTCCCAGGAAAGAAAAAGTCCGACGCAAAGCAGGTGTTGCAGTACGTTGCTTACCTGCTGATCCAGGACGACCGCTTTCTGACACTGCACCCCCAGGACGGCCTGAAGCTGTTCGCGGACTCCAGGGATCGCTTCGCCGCGGCCGCCTGGCCGCCGGGGTCGAGAAGGCCCGAAAATCGGGGGATTCGGACGACGAGGTCACCTGGGTCGAGGACACTGGGGGCCAGCATGTGCTGCACGTCAGATCCAGGGTCTTTTACGACGCGGACGGTCTGCCCTTCGAAGAGGACATGACCTTCCACTTCACAGACGAGATTCTGCAGGCGTTCATCGACTCTTCAAACAGCATCCTGAACCCCGGCAGTCCGGTGACGCTTCACGGATCGGTGCTCCCGATCCTGGCCGTGATGCTGTCCATGGCATCCCAGACCGGCATCCTGGACGCAATGGGCGTGGACCTGCCCATCGACATCGGCGCATTCGAGACCCCCGGGGTCGTCGCCCTGCTGGAATCACTGATGCCCAACGTCATGGCGTTCGATTGGGGCGCCTTCTTTGAAAAACCCGTGGGATTGAGGGCCTGGCTGCCTGCGGTCACTACCGACAAGGGGACCTTCAAGGACACCGTCATAATGGAGTGGGAGTGCCCAGGCGACCTGGATGAGGACGGGTTTCCTTCGGGTTCCCTGGGGCTGCTGTGCGGCAAGGACGCCGAACTGACGGACTCGGCCCATTTCAAGGGTGAAAAGTACGAGATGCCGGCCGATGGGATCGCCTCGGGCTTTCCTGTCTTTGCGTTCGACGACCCCACATTGAACGGACTGGCCCTGGTGGACCTGGATGGCATCGAAGGGTCCACGGACGCCTCCGATTACGAGACCGCGAACGGGGCCTCCTTGAACGCGGCGTTGGCTGGACTGCTGAAGGGAATAATGGATTTTATCCCATGAATGACAAAACGTTTTCAATCGGCGCGATTGCCGTCCTGTTCGCGTTCATTGCCTTGGGCATCGCTTCCCTGGGCATCGGCGGCAGGACCGAACTCGACACGTTTCTGCGCAGGACCAGGGGCGACCGGCTGGACATCCCGCTGACTCCCGCTCAGGCCTCGTATACTCTGGAGGCGCGGCGGGACGGCAAGACAGTCCCCATGTCCATCGCGGACGTCAAGGGTCGGGTGATTTTCCTGAATTTCTGGGGCACGTTCTGTCCGCCCTGTATCGAGGAACTGCCGTCGCTTCTGGCCATGGCCCGCGCCCATGAGGACCAGGGGCTGGTCGTCCTGGCGGTGAGTTACGACGACTCGTGGGAGGCTATAGACGCGTTTTTCAAGGACTTTACGTCCGACTCGATCCCGTCGAATTTCCTGGTGGTCCGGGACCCTGAACGCACCGCCGACCGGGACCTGAAATCGGCCTTTGGAACAAAGAAAATTCCTGAAAGCTATCTGCTGCGCGATGGGATGACCGTGGCCCGCTACGTCAATGCCCGCGACTGGCTAGACCCCAGCTTTGTCGGTGTTCTGACGGCCCTGCAAAAACGCTGAGCCCTACACCCGGCCCCTTTTACACCTGTCCCTTGTGGATGCCCGCGTTGAGGGCCAGGCCGACCGCGAACATGGCGGAAATGGTGGCGGAACCGCCATAGGACATGAAGGGCAGCGTCAGGCCCACCACCGGCAGCAGGCCCAGCACCATCCCGATGTTGAAGACCATCTGCCACAGGATGATTGCCACAGCCCCCACTGAAACCAGCACGGCAAACCTCTCACGGGCCTTCACCGCCACCATCAGCAGGGACACGACCAGCCCCAGGTAAAGCATCAACAGAAACACGCACCCCACGAACCCCCTCTCCTCGGCGTAGGTCGCGATAATGAAGTCGGTGTGCATCTCCGGCAGGTACTTAAGGCGGGACTGGACGCCCTGGAGTCCCCCTTTGCCCAGCAACCGGCCGCTGCCCACGGCCCAAAGCGCCTGCTCGGGCTGCATCCCTTTTCCCAGATTCTTCTTTTTGTGGCCGTCGGGACCCGACCTCGCCATATCCAGCCACACGCTGACCCTTTCCTTCTGGTACGGTTTGATCACATTGAAGTGCCAGGCCAGGGGAACGACCACGGCTATGATGCCCAACAGTTTCAGGAATGAGCGCATGCGCATGCCCTCGAAAAACATGATGGAGAAACCGACCGAGATCAGCACCAGGGTCGTGCCCAGGTCCGGTTCCAGCAGGATCATGACGGCGGGCAGGCCCATGTACGCCATGGGTTTGAGCAGCTTGCGCAGGGTGTACCTTTCGGGGTTGCGTTCGCCGTGGAAATAGCGTGCAAGGAACAGGACAAGCGCGGGCTTGGCGAATTCCGAAGGCTGAAAAGCGATGTCTCCCAGATCGAACCACCTGCGGGCATTGTGCGATTCGCGCCCAAAGAACAGGACCAGCAACAGGAACAGGACCGCCCCCCAATAGAAAACCGGGGCCAGCCTCTCGAAGAAACGCAGGTCCAGCACGGATACGGCCATCGCCACCAGCAGTCCAATCACCACCCACAGCACCTGGGTCTGGTGAAAACTCTCCGACGCGTATTCAGCGGCGTTCCTGAGGTTCAGCAAGCCGATGAGGACTATGGCCAACAACGAAAGCACCGCCGTCCACACGGCCGGCTGGATCCTTCTTGTGCCTGTTCCAACCAAGGTCTATCTATTCGCCTCCGTCATCCTTGAAAATCTGCAACACGGGTCCCCTGTCGAAGCCCTCCCACAGGTCGGCGAACTCGTCAGCGTGCTCCGCGTAGTATGCCTCAAGCAGCTTACGGGCTATCGGCGCGGCCACCTTGCC
>JAADHL010000347.1:2714-3560 GCA_013151875.1 Deltaproteobacteria bacterium | reverse complement strand
CGATAATGAAGAAACCCTACGTGCCCGTTCCGGCCGGATTGATAAAGGGCGCCCTGTGGGTGTTGAAGCGGCTGGGCCTGACCCAGTACGGGCCGGAACAGGTGAAGTTTTTGCTGTATCGTCCTGTTTTGTCGAACAGGAGGCTCAAAGAGGAGTTCGGCTTTGAACCCAGCATGACCACGCGGCAGGTGTTCGACTATTTTCTGGAGGCCAAGAAAAACAGGGGATGATAAACCGGGGGATGATGCGGGCGAGGCGTCGTTTTGACGGCAGGACCGTCGTGGTGACCGGGGCGGCTGGAGGTCTGGGCCGCTCCATATGCCTCAGGTTCGGGCGCGCTGGGGCGTCCCTTGGTCTGCTGGACCTTCACGAGGGGCCGCTCGACGAACTGCACGCCCAACTAGAATCCCTGGGAATCACAAGCCTTCCCCTGGTGTGCGACGTGACGGATCCCCAGGCCTGCGAGGCGGCAATCGGAAAGGCGACGGCCGAATTCGGGGGCGTGGACGTGCTGGTCAACAACGCTGGCCTCACCCACTTCAGCCCATTTGTGGAAACCGGGCTGGACACCTATCACAAGGTCATGGACGTGAACTTCTTTGGCGCGGTTCACTGCACGCAAGCGGCAGTCGGCAGCATTATCCAGCGGCGCGGCATGATAATCGTGATCAGTTCGATCTCCGGGTTGGCGCCTCTTTTCCACCGCTCCGGATACGCGGCCAGCAAGCACGCTTTGCACGGGTTTTTCGGGTCCCTGCGCGTCGAACTCATGGCCCACGGCGTGGACGTGCTTATCGCCTGCCCGGGGTTCACCGCCACGGGCATCGCGGACAATGCATTGGGGGG
>JAADHL010000347.1:0-2705 GCA_013151875.1 Deltaproteobacteria bacterium | reverse complement strand
CCGAGCCGCAGTCAACGGTCGGCGGCATCGCCTCGCCCGACGACGTTGCGGACGCGATCTACAGGGCGGCCGTCCGCGGTGACCGGCTGCTGGTCCTGTCCCTGGTTGGGAAGGTCACGCATCTCTTGTGGCGCTTGTGGCCGTCCATGTACGAAAGGATCATGCTGCGCTCGCTGAAATGAGGCCCAAGAGAACTGGATCGCGTCTCAGCGAATCCGCGGTGACCGACGGGAGACACTGACCGATGCCGTTTTGGGATGGCGGAGTACGACCGATGGGCGTGGTTCGGGCATGTCTGCCCATGCTCATGGCCGGGATAGCCCTTGCCTGCGGGTCGGGTTCCGGGCCTGGATCAGTGGTGATCAACGAGGTTTCCTGCAAGGGGTCCGACTGGATCGAACTGGAAAACAGGGGTGGCGTGACCGTGACCCTCGACGGCTGGAGCGTGTCCGACCGGGAGACGCCCTCGGAAGGCCATGAAGCCGTTATTCGACCAGGGTTGAGTCTGGGTCCCGGGGAATTGACGGTTCTGTACCGGGGCCGGGATTTTGAGTTTGGGATTCATTGCGGCGACGAGGTGGTAAGTCTTTTCGACGCCGACGGAGTCCAGAGGGACCGCGTGGAAATTCCAGTGCTTCACCGTAGCCAGACATGGGGGGTCAGACCCTCCGATCCCAGAGTCAGAGGCGTGCTCTGTCCCACGGCCGGGGCGCCCAATGCGGAAACACCCAGGTTTCCGGAGGATGTCGACGCACCTGTGTCCGGCCCAACCCAGATCGGCGAAGGGCCCTGCCATGACGCGGGCCTGGAGGCCGGGGCTCTGGTGTGCGTGGACACCCTGCTTGATGCAAAGGACTTCGAAAAACTGTCTGTGCTCGATACCTTTTCGAATGTTGTGGATCGAGTGACCAAATACACCTTGCCCGTGGAACCTGATGAAGAAGGCAGCCTTCCGCCCCTGGCGCAGAACGCCAACCTGTTTCCGTTTCACCAAGAGTTCCTGGTGGCTGTGTTCCCCAAACATTTTCAGGGCCTTGATGCCAAGGCATACGGAGACCTCGTTTTGAGACGCGCCACCAGGAAATACTGGTCCGGCGCCTTGTATCGGTTCACGGACACTGGAGACTACGGGTTTTCGGTGGTCACGGACCCGGCCGACCAGACGGAGGCCCTGGATCAGGGGGAATTGGCGGAGGTACAAAAGGCGATCAGCGCATTCACCCGGACCCCGGACCCGGCGTGGGTCCCGCTGTCCCAGGTTGAAATGGACAGGGCTTTTGCATGGAACGACCCGCCCTTTCCCATCCGCCTCTTGGAGCCGGCGGAGGCCCAGGGCTTCAGGGTCTACACGCCCGGTACGGGCTATGGATGGGTCCGGATCATGGACTTGGTGGAATTCAACACGGCCGTGGCGGGCGGCACGATTGGGTGGAAGGACATAGTGGTCTTGAACGATGTCCCGGCTGATCTGGATGTGGTGGTTGCAGGAATCGTGACCGCCGTGCCCCAGACCGAGCTTTCACACCTGGCGCTGAGGACCGGGCTGCGGAACACGCCCAACCTCTTTCACAAGGACGCGCTCGCACTGTTCAAGCCTTGGGAGGGGCGTCTGGTCCGCCTGGATGCCTATGCCGATGCCTTCTCGGTGGATGACCAGGTCACCCTTGATGAGGCTGAGGCCTGGTGGGACGCGAATCGGCCCAGGATAGATTTGGCGGATGACCTGGACGATGCCTTTTTCGCGATGCCCGATTTGAGGGAAGTGGACACGACCACCAAAGCGTCCCGTGATCAGTTGCTTGGGCGATTCGGTGGCAAGGCCGCCCGGCTGGCCGTGCTTTACTCTTTATTGCCCGAGAAACACCAGGTCAGGGGTTTCATGGTGCCATTTGCCTGGTACGAACGCTTCCTGGACGAAAACCGGATCGAGACCGCCGGTGGGCTTCGTTCCTACCGTGAATATCTGGCGGATCTGGCCTCGTCGCCGGGGATGACGGCCGACGCGGCGGGGCGACGCGCCGCCTTGGAGACCCTGAGAGAGCACGCCAGGACCCATGGCATCGTGCCTGATGGACTGGAAGATTCCATTCGACGGAGGATCGTGGACGTGTTCGGCGCCGAAGACGTGATGGTGCGGTTCAGGTCGTCCTCCAACGCCGAGGACAGCCTGGAGTTTTCCGGCGCCGGCCTGTACGAGTCTGAATCCGCCTGCGCTGCGGACAGTTACGATGAGGATGACGACCTCCCATCGCGTTGCGATCCCAGCGTCGGGCAGGAAAAGACCCTGAGGAATGCCTTGATTACCGTGTGGTCGAGCCTGTGGAGCTTCAGGGCCTGGGAAGAGCGCGCCTGGTTCCAGATGGATCAGACCCGGGCCTCCATGGCAATCCTGGTCAACGCCCGCCAGGCCCACGAAATCGCGAACGGCGTCCTTACCACCGGCGTTCCAGGGCATCCCGGGGATCGGCGTTACCTGATCAACGCCCAGTGGATGGACGTGGAAGTGGTCCAACCCGAGCCGGGAGTGCAGGCCGAAAGGGACGTCGTGGACCCGAACGCGGACAGCGGTGAAGCCCTGGAGCGCTGGGGCCGTTCCAACCTGTTGCCGGAGGGCTACGTGGTGCTTCGGAAATCCGATCTGGCTGAGATGAGCAGGGTGGTTTCGGACCTGTTGGAAGCGTTGCCGATGGACGACCTGGGGACGT
>JAADHL010000217.1 GCA_013151875.1 Deltaproteobacteria bacterium | reverse complement strand
CGGGTCCCAGTGCACGAATCCCGGCAGTTGGGACACTGCCATGGAACTGGCGGCCGGGCTGTTCGACGAGGCGCGCAAGATCGGCCTGGACTTCGATTGTCTGAACATCGGCGGCGGCTACCCCGCGACCTACCTGGAAACCGTGCCGGAGGTGTCCGAGATCGAAAAACACATTGCTCGGTGCCTGGACCGGTGGTTCCCGGGTGGTCCCCGCCTCATGATCGAGCCAGGGCGCTTCATCGTGGGCGACGCGGGCGTGTTCGTGTCGCGCGTCATCGGCAAGGCCCGGCGTCGGGACGGCCTGTGGGTGATGATCGACGTGGGCGTGTTCAACGGCTTGGCCGAGGCTCTGGGCGGTATCCGTTACGAATACCGGGTGCTGCGCGAGGCTGGGACGGTGCGATGCATACTGTCCGGACCCAGTTGCGACGGCTTCGACGTGATCGACCGCGAGGCGCGCATGGTCGAGCCGGAAGTGGGCGACATCGTGCTCATTCGCACGGCCGGGGCCTACACCACGGTGTACGCGGCCCGGTTCAACGGGCTACCCTTGCCCCCGGTGAAGGTCGTGGAGGACCATTTCGGATCCGGCGGCGGTTGATTGCGCGGGTCCCCGCCCGCGCCCAAGGGAGGACTCATGGCGGACATCAGGCTGTTCGAAAAGGACCCGTATGCGCCGATCAGGTATGTCTACGAGATTGACCAGGTCCTCTACCGGGGCAAGAGCGCCTTCCAGGAGTTCGCGGTGGTCACGAACCCATATTTCGGGCGCATGCTTGTCCTGGACGGGGTGGTCCAGTTCACCGAGCGGGACGAATTCTACTACCACGAGATGATGGCCCATGTGGCCCTGCACGCCATGGAGTCGCCTCGCACGGTAGTCGTCATCGGCGGCGGTGACGGGGGCGTGATCCGCGAGGTGCTGAAGCACCCCACGGTGGAAAAGGCGTATCTGGTGGACATAGACACCGAGGTATCCAGGGTTTCCAGGGAATTCTTCCCTACGGTCGGCAGCGCCCTGTCCGATCCGCGCCTGGTTGATTCGCCCATGGACGGGGCGGCGTTCCTGGACGGGTTCGACGGGACCGCCGACGCGGTGCTGGTCGACTCCACGGACATAGTCGGACATGCGCGAAGCCTGTTCACTCCGGAGTTTTACGAAAGCGCACGCCGGGTCCTGGGCGACAGGGGCCTGTTCGTGACCCTGTCCGAGTCCCTGCATTTTCATCTGCCCATGGTCCGCGAGGTGCAGAAAACCCTCAAGAAGGCTTTCAAGACGGCCGATCTGTACACTGCTCCACTGGCCACGTACGCAGGCAACTGGTGGTGCTTCGCCGTGGGCTCCAACGGCGCGGACATCCGAAAGCCGGCGCGAAAACCCGTAACACCTACCCGCTATTATTGCGCCGAGGTCCACCAGACGTGCTTTTTGCCCAGGTTCCTGTATGACCGCGTCATGGAAGAGGGCAGGGAGTCGCTGTAGTCTTTCGGTACCGCTTTTCTATACACATTCGCCGTCAGCGACGTCCGAGGGGAACGAGTCAGGGCCAAGACCTGTGCCTACCAGGACATTGGCGCCCAGGGACCGACCGGCCGGGATGCGGGTGCCTTTGCCCACCACGCTGATACCCCCTGACAGGTGAGACGGGAACCGGATGTTGGCGCCGTCAACCGCGCCGTGTTTTCCAATCCGGGCGCCCTCGCCCACGACCACGTCCTTGTCCAGGATCGCCCGGCGCACCTCGGCCCCGGCCTCGATGACGCAGTCGTGCATGATCACGCTGTCCACCACAACCGCGCCCGCGCCGACCTTCACGCCGGGGGACAGTACGCTGTTTCGCACGGTCCCCAGGACCCTGCATCCGCGGGAAACCAGCGAATTGGTCACTCCGGCGTCGTCACCCAGGGTCACCGGAGGGTGGTACACCTGGCCACGCCCCTCCAGGTTGGTCCTGACCCGCCATTCCCGCAGGTCCAGTCCGGTGGATGGGTCCAAGGCATCCATGTTTGCCGACCAGTACGAGTCCAGCGTGCCCACATCTCGCCAATACCCATGGTATCTGTGCGCGTAGACCCCGCGCCTGCCCAGCATGGCCGGGATCACGTCCGCTCCGAAGTCGTAAGCGCCCTGTGAGCAGTGCGTCCTGACCTCCTCCACTAGCGCCTCGTACCTAAAGAGGTAAACGCCCATGTTCGCGAGGTTGCTGACCCTGTCGGGCGACTTCTCCACGAAACGGGTCACCTCTCCCTGCCCGGCGGTAACCATCACGCCAAAGCGGACGGTATCCTCCCAGGGCACCTCTATCGAGGCAACGGTGAGGTCCGCCCTGGAGGCCAGGTGCCTGTCCAGCATGTGGTCGTAACGCATGTGGTAGATGTGGTCCCCGGACAGGACCAGCACGTGATCCGGCCGCATGTTGTCCAGAAACCGCAGGTTCCGGAACACGGCGTCCGCGGTCCCTCTGTACCAGTCCGAGTTGGAACTGCCCAGTTGGGGGGGCAGCACGGTCAGCCTGGACGCGAACCCCGACATGTCCCAGGATTCACCGTCGCCAAGGTGCTCCATCAGGGAGGTGGGGCGGTATTGGGTCAGCACGCCCACGTGATGTATCCCCGACTGCATCAGGTTGGTCATGGTGAAATCGATGATCCTGAAGGGGCCTCCGAAAGGCACGGCCGGTTTGGCGCGTTTCGCCGCAATCAGATTGAGGCGGGGCGGCCGCCGGCCAGGACCAGCGCGACCACTTTCACGCTCATCCGACTGCCCCCCTGTCGTGCATGGTCCCATCCGGCGGGTCGCTCACAGGCGCCACCACGTCGCCCGCGCCCAGACGCCGGCCTCCCTCGATTCGAGCATATTTGCCCAAGGCCACCAGGTCGTATCCGCCTTCAAGGCATGCGCCGTCACCGATGACGCACTGCTTGTCCACCACCGAGCGGACGACCCTGGCCCCCTTGCCGATATGTGTCCCATTCAGGATGACCGAGTCCCTCACTTCGGCGCCCTCCTCGACCGTCACCCAGCCGAACAGGACGCTTGATCTGACCTTTCCGGCCACCCTGCAACCGGGCGTCACCCTGGAGCCATGGACATCGGCGGTGACGGTAAACGCCGCAGGAGGCGCGTCCCCCAGTCCCTGGTCCTCCAGATTGGTCCGGACATGGTCCATGGGCACTCCTATCCCGCCTTCCTTTACCATTCGCAAGTGCAGGTCGTACCATGCCCTCAAGGGGCGGACATATTCCCACCCGCCGTCGAACACATAGCCGTACACGCGGTCCTCGGCCACCATCCGGGGGATGACCTCGTCGTACAATTGGAAAGTGGCTCCAATCTTTGCGTTTTCAAGCAGACGCGCCTTCAGGGCCTCGGTCCTGAATACATAGATTGTCAGGGACGCCAGGTCGCTTTCGGGGACCTCCGGCTTTTCACTGTATCCGGTCACGCGCCCATCGTCGCCCAACACGCCGACACCGAACCGGCTGGGCCGTCCGCAGTCCATGTGCTTGAACACCATGGTCAGGTCCGCGTTTTTTTTGCGGTGGTAATCGACCAGCGGCCCATAGTCCATCCGGTACACATGGTCGCCGGACAGGATCATCACGTCGCGCGCGGCGTGCTTTTCAATGAAGTGCAGATTCTGCTGCACGGCGTCGGCGGTGCCACGGTACCAATCCAGTTCACCGGTCCCCTGGAACGGGGGCAAAAACGACAGTTCCCTGGTGCGGCCGTTGTAGTCCCAGTGTCTTCCTATGCCCACGTGCTTCATCAGGGAAGACGGCCGGTACTGCGACAGGATCCCGACTCTCTCGACCCCGGATTCCGACAGGTTGGTCAGCACGAAATCGATGACACGGGACATGCCGCCGAATGGGACGGCCGCCATGCTCCTATGCCCCGTCAGGACCCCCATCGAGTCCACG
>JAADHL010000318.1:15440-17157 GCA_013151875.1 Deltaproteobacteria bacterium | reverse complement strand
ATCCAGTACGCCTGCGCCCAAATCGGCTTGCTGCCTTGCCAAAGCACTCGTTTCCGCCGTCTCTGACGCAGATTTGACGGTGGATTTGGGTTGGACCCCAATTATTGACTTTGCGTCGCGCCAATCGTTAGACTCGGGGTCCATCGCGAGGAGGCTTCCCTTGGGAACCGCTGATCGGAAAAATGTTTTTCCTGTAAGCATCGAAACCTTTGCCGCGCTGTTGAAGGAAGTGGGGTACGACCATTACCACGTTGACGAGGAAGGCGGGCGAATAAGCCTGGATATCAAGGGTGACGAGACCCGCCTTCGCTTGCAGGTCAACGAGGGTCGGGCCCCGAACGGCGAGGTATGGTACACGCGCATGATCGCCTATTCGTTGGACTTCGAGCCAATCAGCGCGGGGATGGACAAGACGGTGCTTTTGCAGTGGCTGAACCTCAAGAATTCGGATCTGTTATTCGGCCGGTACTATTTCGACGAAAAGACAGATACCGTGGCATACGAGATCGCCGTTCCCTGCAACGGGGGAATCCATGGCGCCGATTTTTTGGACATGTTGCGCATCGCCACGGTAACTGTGGACAGGACACACGTCGAGCTTGCGGCCCTGACCGCAAAGACACTTCAAAACTGATAACGGGAAAAAGACAATGAGCGAGGGGACAATCGGCGACAGGGTGCGGGGCGTGATTTCATCCCTTCCCGATGGCGTAACCCTGGTCGGCGCCGCAAAGATGCGCACCGCCGAGGAAGCCAGGGAGGCAATCGAGGCCGGCCTGACAGCCATAGGCCACAATTATGTGCAGCAGGCCGTTGCCATGCGCCAGGCGTTGTCGCCGTGGCTGGAACAGAGCGGGCGCAAGGTCGATTGGCACCTCATCGGGCACCTTCAGCGCAACAAGGCCGCAAAGGCAGCCGCCGCGGTAGACATGATCGAGACCATCGATTCGGTGCGCATCGCGCGGGCCGTCAACGATTGCTGCAACGCGACCGGAAAGACAATGCCGGTGCTCATCGAGGTCAACAGCGGGCGCGAGTCCGCCAAGGCCGGAGTCCCCCCTGAAGGCGTCATGGAACTGGCCGTGGAGATAGCGAAAATGCCGAACCTGCGGCTTCGAGGCCTCATGACGATGGGGCCTGTTTCGGGAAACCCCGAGGACGCCCGCCCCTATTTCCGCCTGACGAAAGAGCTGTTCGATCGCCTGTCCACGGCCGAAATCGGCGACGGCGAGATGCGTTGGCTGTCGATGGGGATGAGCAACAGCTATCGGACCGCCATCGAGGAGGGCGCGAACATCGTGCGAATAGGTACGAAGCTGTTTGGGGAAAGGAGCACGGATCAGTCCTGACCCGCCATGTCAGCCGCCTGTTCGCAGGACGGCGGGCCTCCCACGACCTCCATGTCGCAACTGGCCGGTTTTTCGCCTTCCCGCTCCTCGCAGAACTCGGTCTTGAGGTCGCAGGCGCAGACTTCCGAGCGGTCAAGGGACTGCTGCAGCCGGTCCAGCGGCATCAGGCCCTCGAACTTGACCCCATTGACCACTATCGTGGGCGTTGCCTTGACGCGGACCTTGTGCGCAATCTCGATGTCTTCGGCCAGTTCAGCGGCGGTCTGTTCGGAATCCAGGCATTTTTCGAACGCGGCCCTGTCCAGGCCAACCTCGACAGCGTATCCAACAAGGTCTTCGCGGGTGTGGCGCTTGCGGTTTTCGAAACT
>JAADHL010000318.1:0-15384 GCA_013151875.1 Deltaproteobacteria bacterium | reverse complement strand
ATATGGAGGCCCGGGCGGCGAGGCAGGCATTCTTGTGGACGCAGACCGCCACGTAACAGTTACAGGAGTTGTCCAGAGGGAAGTTCACGAAACGGACCCTGAGGCGCTTGGGCCCGACCTGGGCGAACAGGGTGGATATGACCTTGTGCATGGCCGCGCAAAAGGGACACTCGAAGTCGGAAAACTCGATAATGCTTGCTGGGGCCGTGGGGCTGCCCTTGGAAGGCAGGCGCTTCGGCAAGTCGGGGAGATGGAAATGCTCATAGGCGCCGGGCTGCTTTTCCCGATTGGCCGCCATGGCCCGGGCCGTGTCAACTTCGGCCGCGTACCACGAATACGCCGGGACGGCGGCCAGCATCGTGATCGCGCCGAACACGACCGCGCATCCCGCCAATGCCGAAAGGGACGGGCGCCGAATCTCGGGCCATGCCCACGCCAACGACAAGGCCAGAAGGGCCGTATTGACCCCATAAAGCGTGGCGCAGAACGGGCACCAATCGCCGGCGGCCAGCAGCAGGGATGCCAGGTAGGCCGAATATCCCACGCTCAACGCGGAGGCTATCGCCAGGAGGGTGGGGATCGAAGCCATCCAACTGCCCGCGTTGCGGCGCCCGATACGCCAGGCCAGAAGGGCCGAAACGATGAAACCGATGTAGAAAGACATGCCCAGGATGGAAATCGGAATGCCCCGGATCTCGGCAGCGGGACTCGAATGAGCGCCTCTGCACGCGGAATCCGAGATGGCGGCGCAGAATCCGTGCCCCCCCGAGGTCACGAATGTAAAGTGGTCCATGGTGGACAGTATCGACACCGCGACGCCCAGGGTGCCGAAAGCGACCACCAGCACAGGCCATAGCGGACCGCGGCGCATCGAACTCACAGATTCACCTCGTCCCGAGGAACCCGAATCGAGGACGGATTATTCCACATTCACGCTGGGGTTGCGGAGAAATGAACCACGATCCCCACTGGAAGCGGGCGGCGGGTTCCGATGTTTCGACAGGCTCAGAGCTTGCCGACGAGGGTAAACGCAATGACCAAGGCATAGATGACCAGGGACTCGATGAGCGCCAGGGCCAGGATCATCGGGACGAACATCTTGCCGGAGGCGCCGGGGTTCCGGGCGATGCCTTCGAGGGTGGCAGCCGCGGCCTTGCCCTGGGCAAGCGCGCCGCCGAACGCCGCCACGCCGATGGCCAGACCGGCCGCCAGCGCGATGAAGCCCTTGACGGTAAAGTCGTTGTCGGCCGCCGCACCCTCGGCGAAGGCCGCTGGGGCATACAACAGAACCGACACGAAGGCCATGGAAGCCATCGCAGTAACCTTTTTCAACAGAGCCATCAGATCCTCCTCTCAATCCAAAGAGTGCCGGGGGAGTTTCCCCTTAAACGCAAACCAAAATCAATGATCTTCCTCGGCCACCGCAAGGGTAATGTAAACGGTGGACAGGATGCAGAACACCATGGTTTGTACCACGGACACCAGCAGACCCAGCAGAATGAACGGCACCGGAACCAGCGGGATTGCCATCATCACGAACGCCGTAAGGACCGCGTGGTCGCCGAATATGTTTCCCAAAAGACGTACGCTGAGCGACACCGGGCGTGCGAAGTGGCTGATCATCTCGATGATGAACATCAAGAGCATGAGAGGCAGCGCATACCACTTCAGGATGGGTCCGAAGAAGTGCTTGAAATATGAGATGCCGTGGGCCTTGATCCCGTAGTAATGGGTCAGCACGAACACGACAACGCCCAGCCCGAAGGTGGTGTTCAGGTTGTCGGTGGGGGGCAGGAAGCCCGGGATGAGCCCCATGAGATTCGAAAACAGGATGAAGACCGCAAGCGATCCGATCAGCGGCAGGAATTTCAGGGCCAGCTCGCGGCCCATGATCCCCTCCATCAGTCCCAGCATGGAGTCGGCGATCAGCTGGAACACGGCCAGGGGATTGAATCGCGACTGTGGAAGCAGGCCGTCCTTGTCCGCCTTCATGCGGGCCACGGCCAGCATCAGCAGCACCAGCACGATGGCCGCGACGACCAGGGCGAACGCGACATGGGTGACGTGGGTCACCGGGGTGTGGTCCAGTACCGACGTGCCGAAACGCGACTTGGCGAATTCAACCGCGGTCATGGGGATGAGGTAGTCGGCCAGGGACCAGTGGTGCTCCTCGCCCTTTGCCTCTTCAGGTTGGGCGTGTTCGACGGCGGCCTCATGTTGCACCGTCCCTTCCGCCAGCGCCGAATCGCCCCCCGCGGTCAGCATTGCCGCGCTTGCGAGAACCAGTAGAAGTCTTTTCATCGGGTCAACCCCGCCTTGAAGCTGCCTATATCGTCAGTTCCAGATGTTTCACGGACAGGTACGCCGTGGCCCCTAGGATCGCCAATCCCGAAACGGTCAGTCCCACTACGAACCAGACGATGCTCATTGGAAGATACACCACCGCGAGGTACACCAGGGCAATCAGCAGCACGAACTTTAGGGTCATGCCCGCCAGGTAGGGCCAGCGCCCCCCTTTGCTGGTGAATGCCTTCAGACTCAGCCATCCAAGGGCGCAGAGGTTGGCGGCCCCCAGCCCCCCCCCGACGACGAGGCCCGTCACCGAACCGTCCGTGGACAGAGCCAGCGCCGGCACGAGTCCGAGGCCCAGCAGGACCCCGTCCATTGCGATGACCATCTTCAGAAACGTCGTTGCCTTCACGCTCAACCCCGCCAGGGACGCCTATTCGTCTTCCCTGGGCCAGTACCGGCGCGCCGTGCGCCAGAAACCTTTGAACCCCGCGGCCGATCCCAAGGTCAGGAACAGGTACATCAGCCACGGCCTGGTGTCCAGTTTTTCGTCCAGCCAGTCGCCCACCAGATAGCCGATGCCTATGGCGACCGCCAACTCGATACCCACTGACGCCACCATGAGCGCCGACTTCCAGGGACCAAGGTCTTCATCGCCGGACATGCTCCCCCCTCAGGGGTTTCAAAGCGTTGGATTCCTAGCACCCCCCGGGGCAGGGTGTCAATGTAAGGAAACACCGGGGACTGATCCATGTCATTGGAAGTAATACATCAACGGTTGAGGTTGAAATCGACAGGGACGATTATGTCCATGGAGCCACCAGGGGGCGGAGGCAGATTCTTGATGGCAAGCGCCCAGGAAATCGCGGTTCGGTCCAGGATCCCGTGACGGGAAGATTTCACCAGCCGGACTTCAGCTACCTTTCCATTGTGATCCACCTTGATTCCGAGGGTGGCCCGGCCTTCGATGCGCCGCCGGCGGGCCACCAGTGGGTATTGGACCACCTTGCGTATGGCTTTGCGCACCGTCATGGCGTAGGCGCGGCGTTTTGCGGCCGAGGGGGTGTGGAGCGCTGTTCCTTGTCCTGGTTTTTGTCCTGAATCTGGTCCTGGGTCTTGTCTTGCTCCGGGGCCCGCGGCAGTCGAGGCAATACCGGCATTTCCCGTCGTGGTCGCAGGCCCATCGACTTTTCCGGTCGCCCCCGTTGTTTCCGCTGGTTGAGGCGGGAGCGCGGCCGTAGATTTCGTCGCGATCTTGTCAGCGATTCTAGTCGGATGCCTGTGCCTGACTGTGCGCAATGGCCTGGGCGGTTCGATTGTTCCGGTTTCCCGGGGGGAAGCGTCGGCCGCCGGCTTTCCGAAGATGTCCAGCGCTATCGGATGATTCGGGGCCGTTACACCTGGGGATGCGGTGTTTGATTGTCGGATCTCCAGCATGCCCCAGACGAACGCGGCATGAACGGCCAGACTCAGGACCAGACCCGCCAATAAACGGGTTGCGTCGGCACGAAATACCTTTGCCGTGCGCCGTCGCGGGCCTGTGGACTTCCGATCATCCATGGCCTATCATAATCGACCATGGCGCGCATTGAATACACTGATGCGGAGGGCAGGCTCCACCGGATAGCGATTCCGAAAAGCGCGGAAGGAGTCGTCATCGGAAGGAGCCCTTCCTGTCAGGTGTCCCTCGACAGCAAATCCGTTGGACGTAAGCATGGCCAGATAACCTTCCAAAAGGGCGCCTACGTCTATCGCGACCTTGGCAGCGTGAATGGGTCCCTGGTGGACGGCCGCAAAGTGAAGGGCCGGATCGTCCTTTCCGACGGGGTCAAGGTGCGTTGCGGCGATTCGATCCTGGACTTCCTTTTGGACCCGGGCGATCTGGAGCCGAAGGCCTCGCCGGATTCAGTTGACGCAAAGACGATGGCGCGCCTCGGGAAGGAGAACAAGGCCCTTAGGGAGGAGATCAAGGCCCTGAACATGCAGATGTCGGCCTCGGACCCGGGAGAGTCGGAGATATCTGCTCAGAAGCTCAAAGAGGCAAATGCCGCCCTGGTCGAGGCCCAGGACGAGGTCCGGCACCTGCGCGGGATCATCGAGGACAACGAGCAGAGGGTCAAGGACGCCGAGGCGCGGGCGGCCACGGCCAATTCCAGCCTGGAGAGCATCCATTCGAAATACCTGGACATGCGCGATCAGGTGCGGCACACGCAGTCCTTGTTGGAGGAGGCGCGTTCGGAGGCGTCGAGGAACGAGGAGGAAGCGGCCGACCTCAGGGAGCAGTTGGAGGCCCTGACCGCGCAGGTGGAGGCGGCAAGAAACCGGGGCGGCAAGGTTGCGGAGGAGGTGTCGGACCTCAAGGTCAGGATCACCGAAAGGGACCGCGAGGTAGAGCGGCTTCAAAGGGAATTGGACATAAGGGACTACGATCTGAAGGTCGTCAGGGAGGAGAACGAGAGGCTTCAGGAATACTGCCGAACCGATACCGGCCTTCAGGCGGATCTGGAGCGCAAGGTCAGGAATCTCGAGGCCGTGATCGAGGAGAACCGAAATTATATCGCCGAACTGCGTCGAATGAACGAGGAAAAGGACAGGGAGGTGCGCGAGGTCCGTCTGGGCGTGGGCATTGCCGACCTCGAACAGGAAAAACAGCGTCTGCTGGACGACTTTCACAAAAAGAGCCGCGAGGTGGACGACCTGAAGGCGGAACTGGCGTTGATCCGCGCCGACCTGGAGGGCGCCGCCGCAGACAGGGAGGCAATTGAGGCGAAGGTCAGGGAAATCGAAGGGGCTTCGCGCGCGCGTCGGTCGGAGATGGAGGACATCTCGGACCACCCCGAGTACAAGGCCCGCGCCCGGGAAATAGAGAGGCTGACACAGCAACTGGACTCCATTTTGGACGGCCTGGCTGTGCTGGATTCGGGGATGAAGGACATCCTGGTATTCCTGACCCATCTTTGCCGGTCCAGCGTGAAGATTCCAAAGAAGGTGGCTGCGACGCTGGGCGATTCCTCGCTGGAGGAGGCGGTGGAGGCCCTCAAGGACGCGCGGCGTGCGCTGTCCAGCGAGGCGGACTCGGTCAGGAAGGTCCGGCGAAACGGCGGCCGTCCCCGGAAGAAGAGGGCCTGACCATCCCAGACAGGCGGTTTTTCAATGAAGAACAAGGCCATATCCAGTCCGCAGGAAATAGAGGATCTGATCAGGGCGGCCTATCCTCTGATCTACGTGATTTCGCCCGAGGAGGACCGTGTCGAGGCCACCCTGCGGGAGATAAGCGGGCGGCGCGGGCGGAAATTCGTGACCTGGAGCATCACCGAGGGATTCGAGGAAAACGGGGGCGGCCTCCCAAAGGACGTCAGGGACCCGATCCGCGCCCTGGAGAACGTGGATCGCTTTGAGGACCACGCCCTGTTCGTGTTTCGGGACTTTCATCCCTACCTTACCGATCCGACAGTCGTAAGGCGCCTGCGAGACCTGTGCCGCAGCTTTTCGACCCGCAGCCGTTACAAGAAACATCTGGTCCTGCTGTCACCGATATTCAAGGCCCCCCTGGAACTGGAAAAGGACATGGCGGTGGTGGACTTCGACCTGCCGGACCGGGACGAGATCCTCCAGATAGTGAGGGCGACCCTGGACAGCGTGCCCATGAAGGACCGCGCCAACATCTCTCTGGTCAGGGACGAGGACCTGAAGGAGAGGGTGGTCGAGGCGGCCCTCGGGCTGACCGCCAATGAGATACGCAGCGTACTGTCCAAGTCCCTGGTGCGCACGCGCGACTTCGACATCGACACCATCCTGAACGAAAAGAAGCACATCATCCGCAAGTCCGGGATCCTGGAGTTTTTCGAGTCGCGCGAGGGCTGGAGCGACGTGGGCGGACTGGAGGTGCTCAAGGACTGGCTGAAAAAGCGGCAAATGGCCTTTTCCCAGCGGGCGCGCGAGTTCGGCCTGCCCATTCCCAAGGGCATCCTGATGATCGGCGTGCCCGGGTGCGGCAAGTCCCTGACCGCCAAGGCGGTGTCCAGCCTGTGGCAGATGCCCCTGCTGCGCCTGGACGTGGGCAAGGTCTTTTCGTCCCTGGTGGGGTCGTCGGAGGAGAACATCCGGCGGGCGATCAGGACCGCCGAGGCCGTGGCGCCGTCGATCCTGTGGCTGGACGAGCTGGAAAAGGGGTTTTCGGGGACGAAATCGTCGGGCGAGTCGGACGCGGGCACCACTGCGCGCGTGTTCGCGTCGTTCATTACGTGGCTTCAGGAAAAGCAGAGCCAGGTGTTCGTGATCGCGACCGCCAACGACGTGACCATGCTGCCGCCGGAACTGTTGCGCAAGGGTCGGTTCGACGAGATATTCTTTGTGGACCTGCCCGACCCGGACGAACGGTCCGAGATTGTGCGGATCCAGATCGAAAAACTGAATCGTCGCAGCACCGTGCACAGGGACCCAGAGGCCTTCGATATAGAGAAAATATCAGCCGGGATGCAGCACTTCTCGGGGTCCGAGATCGAGCAGGTCATTATTTCCGCGCTGTACGACGCCTTTGACGGGGGCGACGACCTGAATACGGATCGTGTCCTGAAGAGCGCGTCCGAGCTGATCCCGCTGGCCTACACCATGAAGGAGAACATCGACGCCATGCGCGAGTGGGCCTCGACAAGGGCCAGGCGCGCTTCCACGAGCGGCGACGGCAACCCCGACGACGAGCCGCTCCAGAGGCTGGAGATACCGGAGTAGGGCATGTCGCACTTCACCACCGTGCAGACGAAAATCCATGACATTGTATGCCTGAAGGAGGCCCTGAAGGACCTGGGTTTCGAGTTCACCGAGGCGAAGGCGGGCGAAAAAGTCCATGTGCGCGGCTACCTCGGCAACAAGGCCGAGGCGGACCTGTCCATCCACGTCAGCAAGACCTACGACGTGGGGGTGCGCGTCACATCGAAGGGCGTCAGGTTCGTGGCGGACTGGTGGGGGGTCGAGACCACGCGCGGGATCGATGAGCAGGAGTTCGTAAAGCTGGTTACAAAACGATACTCGTACCACAAGGTCAAAAAGGAACTGGCGAACAAGGGTTACACAATCGCGACCGAAGAAGAGACAGAGGACCAAAGCATCCACATCAAGGTCCGAAGGTACTGAGGCGGGGCGACAATGAAATACGAGATCGACATAGAGATCAAGGATGATGGGACCGTGAGCTTCGGGGTCAAGGGCGTCAAGGGCAGGAAGTGCAGGGACTTGACCAGGGAACTGGAAGAGGCCCTGGGCGAGGTGGCCGCGGTCGAGCACACGACCGAGTACTATGAGGCAGAGGAAGTCCAGGAAAAAGAGCGGGTCGAGGTGGATAGGTGAGCGAATCCGCGGCGTTTCCCCTTGTGGTTGAAAGGCTCGGTGAAAGGCTGCGCGAGCGCTACGAGCGGCCGACAGGTCCCGAGGGTTTCGAGGGGCCCAGGTCCATGGAGGACCTGCCCCTGTACGAATGGACCCGGCGCATACTGCGGGCCGGGACGCGTCTCAAGGGCAGGACCTTTCCCAGGCGCATGATGGAGCAGCCGGCCGGACTGGACGCCGGCCTGGAACACAAGACCCCCCAGTTCTTCCTGCGCAACGTGAGCAGGACCGAGCATTCCCTGGAGGACAGGCCCGAATTCGAGATGGTCGCAACCCGCGATCACGAGGACGAGGCCAGGGTCGCGGACCTGCTGCGGATGCGCTACCGACCTCCGTCCATGCTGCAAAAGTGGAACATCGAGGAAGTGGTCAGGGTGCGCCGGATGTTCAGAAGGCTGCTCTTTGCCGACGACTGGACCCGCCATTTCGGCCGCGAACTCAAGGAACGCATCCAGGGCCCGCTGTTCAAATACGACCCGGATGCCGGGGACGGGAAGCCTTAGCCCCGATGTCGGTCACTCTGTTAAACAGGACTCGTCGATGATGTAATCGCAGTCGTCATCGACGCCGTTGCACAATTCTGCGGCGCCGGGATGTATATTGTAATTGTCGTCATTGCAATCTTCAGGTGGGGAGAATCCATCGCCGTCGGGATCGACGCTGTCGATTTTCCAGGGCCGGCACACCCCCCTGTAGCATTGCCCGTAGCAATCTTCATGCTTTGAACCACAGCAGTGGTCCACCGACCCCTCCGTTACGCCAAAGCAGATGTCCACGAATCCATATCCCGTGCATTGTTCGTTTGTTGGGACTCCCGGTTTACGTGGACATACTTCATCCTCGTCCGTGTTCCCGTCACAGTCATTATCCAGGCCGTCGCAATACTCGTCTTCGGGTCCGTGCTGTTCAATGCATGCGCACTGACCGTTGTAAGCACCAAACCCTGACCCAGGTTGATTTCTGCACCTGATCCCTGCCTTGAAAATCAACCTCGGTACGGTGGGAACAAATTAACCTGGGTGTGGGGCCCAATAGGCTGGACCGACCTTGGAGTCGGTCGGCCTAATCCTCGATGCGGACGCCTTTCCAGAAGGCCACGCGGCCCTTGATGGGTTGGGCGGCCTGTTTGGGCTCGGGATAGAACCAGGCCGCGCCAGGGTTCTCCTTGCCGTTCGCCACGACGTCGAAATAGCTTGCCTGGCCCTTCCAGGGGCACACGGTATGTTCCTCTGAGGGCCTGAAATACTCCAGGTTCAAGGATTGCTGCGGGAAATAGTGATTCCCTTCGATTTGAATCGTATCGTCGCTTTGCGCCAGGACGACTCCGTTCCATGTGGCTTTTGGCATGGCATCAATCTCCATGTTCGGCGCCCCGGGCCATCCCCGGGGAGGTTCATGGATGAGTCGCGCTGATCAGCCCTGACCTTACAACGTGAATCGGGCCTCACTATCTGCCCTTGCACTTCCGACCCAGCTTCTTGAGGCGGGCCTTGGCCTCTTTGGCCTCGGGGGCCTTGCGGTTCAGGTCGATGGTGTACTTGAGGACGCCGCGGGCCTTGGTGCAGTCGCCCTGTTTCAGGAGGACCTCGGCGATGCGCAAAAGGGCCTCGCCAACGGGCGCGTTCTTTACCTCGCGGTATCGGTCATGCACGCGCTGGTACTCGCGGATGGCCTGCTGGCTCTTGCCCTCCCTGAGGTACGTCTCGCCCACCATGAACTGGGCCTGGGCTGCCAGAGCGTGGTTCGGATGCGCGTCCAGAAGCCGCTGGAACAGGCCGCGCGCCGTCCGGTAATCGCCCTTTGACATGGCTTCCCGCCCCGCCTTCATCAGGGACGCCGGCTTGTCGTCAACGCCTGGAGGCAGCTTGACCAGGGCCAGGCCCAGCTTGTCGTCAAGGGCCTTCTTGATCATCTCCAGGTCCTCCACGACCCTGGACAGGCGATATGAATTCTCCTCGTCCGCGCCCTTCAAACGGGCGATGTCGGCCTTCATTGCGTCGATATCGGCGCCCAGATTGGCCCCGCCCTTGCGCAGTGCTTCGGTAGCGTCCACGAGGTCCTTGTGCAGGCGTTCCATCCTTTCGCGATCGCGTTCCTGATCGGACTTGATCCGCGCCTTTTCGCGCTCCATGGCGTCTACGCGGGCCTCCAGGAGCTTGTGGCGGGTCAGGGTGACGCAGGCGGACGGACCCGTGACGACCATGGCGATGAGTAGGGATGAAGTTACGAAGCGTGACATGGCGGACCAGCGACGGGTCCGGGCCCCCGGTCTAGCGGAAGTTCAGGTCGACACGGCGGTTCTTCCACCAGCAGTCCTCGCTGGACTGCGTGCACACCGGCCTCTCTTCGCCGAAGGAGGTCGTGGACATCATGCTGGGGCTGAACCCGAGTCCTTTGAGGTAACGCTGGGCCGCGGAGGCGCGACGCGTTCCGAGCGCCAGGTTGTACTCGTCGGAACCGCGCTCGTCGCAGTTGCCCTCCAGGGTGACCGACTGGCCGCGGGACTTCAGGCACTCGTAGTCGCGGTTCAGGATGTCGCGCGCGTCGGACCTGATGGCGTACTCGTCAAAGTCGAAATAGACAGGCTCGGGCTGGCAGGCGGCCACGCATACGCCGTTTTCGCACTGGCGGCCGGCACCGCAGTCGGCGTCGTTCTGACACTCGGCCTTGGGCACGCAACTGCCTTGCACGCACTTCATGTCCGCGCTGCAGTCCGCGTTGGACGCGCACTGGGCGCAGGTCCCGGACTGGGCGCCCTGCATTTTCCAGCACTTGCCCTGCTTGCAGTCCAGGTCGGACGCGCAGCAGTCGCCAGGGGCGCCGGCGGGCGTGTCGCACGTGTACTGCGGGCCGCAGAAGGCACATGGGCCGCGATCCGTACACTGCGCGCTGGTGGCGCAATCACGGCAAAGCTTGTCCACGCACACCTGGTTGTGGTCCTTGCAGTGTTCGTCCGTCTCGCAATCCGGGTACTTCGGCCCGCACGCGGTAAAGAGAACCAGGGCGGTTACGGCAAAGCCGGAAGCAACGAATTCAATCCAAGACCTCATGCACCTACCTCCTTGAAGCCTGAGTCTTTCAAATCCTCAGTCCAATTACATTGATTCGGATCGTCAACCAAACGGATATGCTTGTCAAGTCGAATCGGAGTTCATAAGGTCAGCGGACGTGCTTGATGTAAAAGAAAAGAGCGGTATGGATCCAGGCTGGTGGCCGCGTTCGCCGACGGATGTCCTCCCGACACGCCGCCGGGCGTTCGCGTTGATCCTGGTCCTGTCCAACCTGTCGGCCTACGCGGTCTTTGTGGCGCTGGCTCCCAGGTCGGCGAGCGGAAACATGCACCCGTTGGCCCTGGTCCTGGCCGGCGCCAAGGTAAGCGACCTCGTTTTATCGGGACAGTGGTGGCGCCTGGTTTCCAGCGTCTTCCTGCACGCGGATCCAGTACACCTGCTGGTGAACTGCCTCGGAATGTATCTCCTTGCCCGGATGGCGGACGGCGTGTTCGGCTGGGTGCGCGTCCTTGTGATCTACGTCGCGAGCGGCGCGGCCGGCGCCATGGCCAGCGTTTTCTGGTCCCCCGAACCGTCAGTGGGCGCATCGGGCGCGATCTATGGCCTTTTGGGCGCGATCGCCGTCTACGCTGTTGCGCAGCGGCGCCGGATACCCCGGAAAATGCAGAGGGTCCTTGCAATCGGCACGGTCATATGGGTGGGAATCAGCGTTATATACACCACCCAGGCCACCCGGATCGACAGCGCGGCTCACCTCGGCGGGGCCTTGGCGGGGGTTTTGATTGCGATTTCAATCAGAGGTTCTTTGCCTGGCGCGGGCCGTCCGGCGCCTCCTGCTTCAAAGGCCTTCAAGGCGGCGGCCGTGCTTTGCGGTCTGGCCGTCGCCGTGTCCGCGGGCATGTCCGTGCGCGGCCTGTTGCTGGATTTTGACCTGCGGATACCGGCCTGGAGCCAGGTCCATCTGGACGGAGTCAATCTGCCTGTTCCGGCGTCATGGAAGAGGGGCAGGCTGAGCGGCACCTGCAAGCTCGACGAAACCAAATCCGTGGACGAGATCCTGGCCAACGGCTCCGCGTGCTTCAGGGATGCATACGGGTCCGTCCTCCTGGTGGGCAGGGCCAAGGACCTCGCATCTGGCATGGTGTTGGACCCGGCCCTGACCCTTCGGGCAGGTCTGCGCGCCCCCTTGAGCACCCGCAAAGGGGATGTCACGCGTCGGTTCATGATGCTTGATCGCGAATGGGCGGTCCTGTTCCTGTGCTACACGATAATGGCCGACAAGTACGATCGCATGCTGTCCGCGATGTTCGACGGGGTCGTGTTCAACCCTGGGGGCGACCGATCCCGTAGCAGGTGAAGCCCATGTCGCGCAGACGGCCCGGATTGAAGATGTTCCTGCCGTCAAAGATGACCGCCTGTTTCATGCAGGACTTCAGCCGTTCCAGGTCCGGCTGCCTGAACTCGCCCCATTCGGTGACCAGCAGCAGCGCGTCGGCCCCCATTGCCGCCTCGTACGCGTCCGCCACGAAAGACATGCCGTCCAGGCCGCCCAAAACGGCCTTTGCGGGGCCCTGGGCTATCGGGTCGTAGGCCGCCACCTCGGCCCCCCTGTTGCACAATCCGCGGGCTATCTCGATCGAAGGGGCCTCGCGCATGTCGTCCGTGTTGGGCTTGAAGGCCAGGCCCCACATCGCGAACCTCAGTCCGTTGAGTTTGGGGCCGAAATGACGCACCACCTTTCTCACCAGCAGCGTCTTCTGGTCCGCGTTGACCGCCTCCACCGCGTTCAGTATCCGCATGGACAGTCCCGATTCACGTCCCGTGGCTACCAGGGCCTTGACGTCCTTTGGAAAGCAGGACCCGCCGTAACCCACGCCAGGGAACAGGAACCTGCGCCCGATCCGCGGATCGGATCCCACCCCGCGCCTGACATTGTCCACGTCGGCGCCCATGGCGTCGCACAGGGCCGCGATTTCGTTCATGAACGAGATCCTGGTCGCCAGCATGGCGTTGGCCGCGTACTTGGTCATCTCGGAGGAACGCACGTCCATGAACAGGATGGGATTGTCCGTGCGTACGAACGGTGCGTACACCTCGGCCATGAGTTCTTTTGCCCTGTCGGTGGCGGTCCCAACGACGATTCGGTCGGGCCGCATCATGTCGTTGACGGCATCCCCTTCCTTCAGGAATTCGGGATTGCTGGCCACGTCGAAGGGGTGGGACGTGATAGATGCAATCTCGTCGCGGACCCGGTCGCAGGTCCCGACCGGAACCGTGGACTTGACCACCACCAGCCGATAGCCGTCCATGTTTTGGGCGATTGTCCGCGCGCAACCCAGGACATGGTGCAGGTCCGCCGAACCGTCCTCGTCGGGAGGGGTCCCGACCGCGATGAAGATTACCCGCGCCTGTTTCACCAAAACCGGGATGTCGGTGGTGAATTCCAGACGGCCCTTTTCGGCATTTCGCTTTACCAGGTCATCCAGACCCGGTTCGTAGATGGGTATGCCCCCGGCCTTCAGGGTGGCGATCTTGTCTTCGTCGATGTCGCCGCAGATTACGTGGTTGCCGCTTTCGGACAGCCCTGCGCCGAGGACCAGACCCACGTACCCGGTTCCAATTATGCCCGTTTTCATTTTCCGCCCCGACCCCCATTGTCATTACCGGCTTCATCCGGGCCTTCGGGCTGGATCCGCGTGACAAGGAGATTCAGGATCCTGGTGCGGGTGCGTTCGCGGACCTCGAAGCGCAGACCGGCGAATTCCACGACTTCGCCCGATTTCAGGACCTGGCCCGCCTCGGTAAGCACCAGGCCCCCCACTGTTTCATAGATGTCCTGTTCGGGCAGGTCGATACCGAACAGGTCCTCCAGGCGGTCGATGGGCGTGCGCGCCAGCACCAGGTAGCGGCCGTCCCCCAGTTCGCGCACATCCTCTTCGGTGCGGTCGTGCTCGTCGTAGATTTCGCCCACGATCTCTTCGATGATGTCCTCGGTGGTGACGATGCCGGCCGTACCTCCATACTCGTCCACCGCCACGGCCATCTGCACGTGCTCTCGCTGGAACTCGCTGAGCAGTTTGCCGATCTTTTTCGTTTCGGGGACTATCAGCACCCTGGAGGACACCATGGCCTTCAGCGAGAAGGGGCCGGGATCCGGGTCAGCGAGGTAACGCATCAGGTCCTTGACGGTTAGAATGCCGACGATGGAATCGATATCGTCCGAATAGACCGGATAGCGTGAGAATTTCCTTTCCTCCACAGTCTTGACCACCTCGTCCCTGGAGGCGTCCACCGGAAACCCAACGACGTCCGTCCGCGGCACCATGATTTCCATGATCATGGTGTCCGAGAACTCGATGACGGACGACAGCATCTCTTTCTTTTCTCCGCTGATGGCGCCCTCGGCCGTGCCCAGCCGGATCATGGCCTCTACCTCAGCCTCGGTCACGGTGGGGCCTGGTTCCCCGGCGGAGGCGCCGAAGGCCCTTATCAATCGGTTCGTGAATCCCTGGAAGATGGAGGAAAACGGCCGGAACAGATAGAAGGCCGCCAGGGTGACCGGAAAAAACGGCAAAAGCCTTTCGGAGTTGTTGCGCGCGAATGTCTTGGGGATGATCTCGCCGAACATGACGATCAGAAAGGTCATCACGCCCACGGCCGCGGCAACCGCGAAACCCTCCTGGCCCGTGACGCCCGCGTCGGCAAGCATCTGTGCGGCCAGGGCGGTTGCGATGGCCGAAGCCAGTATATTGACCAGGTTGTTGGCGATCAGCAGCGAAGTCAGGACCTGGTTCGGATTGTCCCTCCACAGAAGCAGCAGTCTGGACTTGCGCTTTTCGTCCTCCAGAATTCTATGGACCCCGGCCTCTCCCAAGGACAGCAGCGCCGTTTCCGTGGCGGAAAACACCGCGGACAACACCAGCAACATTGCAATCAGAAGGGAATGATATAGGAAGCTGTCCACTCTGCGCGGGCCCTGAATCCCCAAGGGATGACTGAAGGTTAACAAACCTATCGGGCATGGTCAAACTTTCGCGAGGGCGTCCCAGACGGCGTCATGGATGAGGGGGCGAAAGTCCCTGATCGACTCGTTCGAACGATCCGGGTGGACCCGGTTTGTCAGCAGCACCACCGTGACCCTGGATGCGGGCTCAATCCACAGGGAGGTGCCGGTGAAGCCCAGATGGCCGACCAGCGAGGCCGGAGCCTTGCTTCCCGCGCTGGAAGCGCCTGGTGTCGGCGTGTCGAACCCGAGCATGCGGGTCGAATCACCCGGCGTCGCGTCGCGGTCCCACATCTCCCGCACTACTTTGCCGGGGAGGGGCGCGCCGCTTGAACCGGACCACGCGTCCAGCCATGCCTCGCAAATGGCCTGTACGTCCCCGGCGGTAGAAAACAGGCCCGCATGACCCGCGACCCCGCCCAGAACCCAGGCGTTGTCATCGTGTACCTCGCCGAGGAGGATGCGTCGCCTCGTGGGGCAGAATTCGGTGGCTGCTATCTGATCCATGTCTATCGGCGGGGATTGCGCGATTCCCCTGGCAACAGGCACGAAGAAAGTACTCTTCAGACCGATCCTTGATGCGACCAGTCGATCAAAGGCCGAGTCGAGACATTGGCCCGTGATCGCCTCCACGAGCCAGCCCAGCAGGATGAAACCCAGGTCGCTGTACTGGGTGTGCATGCCCGGCCTTCTTTC
>JAADHL010000040.1 GCA_013151875.1 Deltaproteobacteria bacterium | reverse complement strand
AAAAGGCGTCTCGATAAACACGCGTACTCTCGAGCCTGGCGAGGCCTTTGTTGCCATTAAAGGTCCCCGCTTTGACGGGGCGGATTTCCTGCTGGACGCTGTCGAGAAAGGCGCCACCGGCCTGATCGTCGGCAGCGACAGGACAGCGGACGCCCTGTTCGCCGCGCGCAAGGCCCCTGACAGGGTATTCGTCGTGGCGGTCGACGATACCACGAAGGCGCTGACCGCAATGGCTTCGGCGTGGGTGGAGGTGATGTCGCCCGCGATACTGGCGATTACCGGCTCAGTCGGCAAATCCACCACCAAGGACCTGGTGGCTGCGGTTTGCGCCACCCGTTATACGGTCCATTCGACTCCCGGCAACCTCAACAACCTGCTGGGGCTGTCGCTCACATGTCTGAAACTGTTGCCCAGACACGAGGTCCTGGTGGTCGAAATGGGGACCAGCGGCGAGGGCGAGATCGCGCAATTGTGCCGGATAGCGCCGCCCAGGTTGGGCGTGGTGACCATGGTTGACGCCGCTCATATAGAGGGGTTCGGGTCCCTGGACGGCGTTGCCCGCGCCAAGGCGGAACTGGTGGCCGCTTTGCCGCCGGACGGTTGCCTGGTGATAAACGCGGACGACCCTCGCGTCGCCGCGATGGGGAAGGGTGTCAGGGCCAGGGTCTGGTCCTACGGACAGAAGGGGGAAACGGATGTTCGGATTCGAAAAGCGGAAATCGGCGTGGACGGGAGGACCGGAGCAACCTTCGAAGTGGGTGGCCAGACTGTTCACGCACGGCTCCAGCTCGTTGGCGCCCACCAGGCCTACAACGCAGCCGCCGCGATTGCGGTTGGCGCCGCGCTTGGAATCGATCCGGGAACCTGCTGCAACGCCATGGCCAGAGTGGGCCCCGGCAGCCACCGGATGCACCTGGTCGGCACGGGGGCGATACGGGTCATCGACGATTGTTACAACGCATCTCCGCGCACAGTCAGGGCGGCATTGAGCACCTTGAAGGAAATGGTTGCGACCGGCCGGCGGGTGGCCGTGCTCGGTGACATGCTGGAACTGGGTTCATTGAACGACCAGGCGCATATCGAGGTCGGCCGCTGGACCGCCTCGATGGGGGTGGATGTCCTGATTGCGGTGGGCCGAAACGCGTCCTTGATGGTGAAAGCGGCAATCAAGGCCGGCATCAAGCCCTCGGCGGCTTTCGAGGCCCCGGATGCCCTGGCTGCGGCGGACGTCGCTTTGGCGATAGTCGAGGCCGGCGACCTGGTCCTTGTCAAAGGGTCCAGGGGAGTGGGTCTGGAAAACGTGGTCAGGCGTCTGGTCAAGGACGGATCAACGGACGTCGAATCGTCAGGGGAGGGGAACTAGGGGATGCTGTTCTACCTTTCCGAAATCCTGCGCCACGCCAGCATTTTACGTCACTGAACGTAGTGCGCTATGTCTCGTTCAGGATCATGGCGGCCTTCATAACCTCCCTGGTCATCTGCCTTGTCCTGTATCCATGGTTCATCCGGGCCTTGCAGAAACGCGCCGTGGGCCAGCATATACGCAGCGACGGTCCTCAGTCGCACCTTTCCAAGGAGGGCACGCCCACCATGGGGGGCGCACTGATCATGGTTTCGATAATCATGAGCGGTTTCCTGTGGACCCAGTTCATGAACCCCCTGGTAATGATCACCCTGGGCCTCGGCATGGTGTTCGGCATCGTCGGTTTCGTGGACGACCTGCGCAAACTCGGGAGCCGTTCTTCAAAAGGCCTGTCCGTCAGGTTCCGCCTGGTGGTCGAGTTCGGCGCGGTGGTGGCCGTCATGGCCTGGTTCATGACCCAGATCGGCAGCGACATTTCGTACGACCAGCGCCTCTTCATACCCTTCATGAGCGCCGAAAGGTACTGGCTGGACCTCCCCCTCTGGCTCTATCTGATCCTGGCCGCGATCGTGATCGTGGGGACAAGCAACGCAACCAACCTCACGGACGGCCTTGACGGTCTGGCGGCGGGACCCGTCCTGACCGCCGCGGGCACGCTGTTGATTCTCACGTACGTTACGGGCGCCAAGCTGGGCGGCTTCGACATTTCGAAATACCTCCTGATCCCCAAGGTCATTGGGGCGCAGGAACTGTCCATCATATGTTCGGCGGTCATGGGCGCGACCATAGGGTTCCTTTATTACAACACCTATCCGGCCGAGATATTCATGGGCGACACGGGCAGCCTGGGCCTGGGTGGTCTGTTGGGGGCCATGGCGGTCCTGACCAAGAATGAACTGCTGTCGGTAATCATATTCGGCGTGTTTTTCTTTGAGGCCGTCAGCGTGATCCTCCAGACGACCTACTTCAAGTTCACCAGGCGACGGATATTCCCCATGAGTCCCGTGCATCACTCGTTCGAGCTGATGGGATGGCCCGAACCCAAGATCGTGGTGCGTTTCTGGATAATCAGCCTCCTGCTGGCGATGGTGGCCCTGGCATCGATCAAGGTGAGGTGAAGTTTTGTCGGCGCTGGCAAAGAGCATCGGCGCACGTGTCTGGTCGCGGGACGGCGACGTGGACGAGACCGGCCTGAAAGGGCGGTACGACGCGACCATGTTCGCCGCCGCCATGGCCCTGCTGGTGCTGGGAACCCTGCTGGTCTTTTCGTCCACCGTGCGCACCGGACTGAGCGCGAAATACGGGCATGACCCGTTCTATTTCCTGACGCACCATGTGATTCACGTTGCGGCGGGGCTGATCGCTTTCTGGATGACCATCAAGGTGCCCGTGAGGTGGTGGTTGAAGGCATGGCCCTGGGTCCTGCCGATCTCGGTCGTGTTGCTGTTTGGGGTGTTTTTCGTAGGCGAGTCCCGCAACGGCGCCCGCAGGTGGTTCAGCCTTTTCGGGATCACGCTGCAACCATCGGAGTTCGTGAAGGTGGGCTTCGCGCTCTACCTCGCGGGCTATCTCGCCAAACGCAAGGCCCTGGTGAACAACCTCCTTATGGGGATCGTCCCGCTGACAATCATGTTCGTGGTGGTCGCGGGTCTGCTGGTGTTCCAGCCTGACGTCGGATCCGTGGTCCTTTTGGGCGCCCTGGTGGTGTCCATGCTGATTGTGGGTGGAACCAGGTTTGCCTTCATGGGCGTCTTGTTCGGCCTTGGGGCCCTGGCCCTGGTGGCGATCCTGATATACGACCCCGAAAAGATGTCCAGGTTCATCGGGTGGATGATGATCGACGAGACCCGGCTGGGCGAGGGGTTCCACATCTGGAACTCGCAGATAGTCATTGGCTCCGGCGGCCTGTTCGGGGAGGGCCTGGGCCGTGGCTTGCAGCATGTCCTGGGTTATCTGCCCGAGGCCGAGACGGATTTCATGTTCGCGGTGGCCTCGGAAGAGATCGGGTTCGTTGGGGTCGTGTGCATAGTGCTTTTGTACGTGGTGATAGCCGTGAGGGGTTTCGCCTTGATCAGGATCTGCAGGGATGACTTCACGCGTTTTCTGGCCTTTGCGCTGACGTTGCTGATGTCCCTGCCCGCCCTGATGCACATGATGGTCGGCCTCGGCCTCATTCCGACCAAAGGACTTGTCCTGCCTTTCATGAGTTACGGGGGATCGGCCCTGGTGGCTGAAATGGTCACGCTGGGGCTGGTTCAGAGGATGCACCTGGAGGCGACGCGTGGACTGGGAGACGGCTGAATGAAGCCTGCCGACAAAGATGTCCGGGTAATCGTGGCGGGCACCAAAACGGGCGGACACCTGTATCCCGCCGAGGCGGTCGGCCGCAGGCTTGAGCAGTTGGGTATGAGCGTGACTCTGGTTTCAAGTGGAGAGGCGGTCGAGGACACCATTTTGAGGGACTCCGGACTGCCCGTAGTCGTCCTGAAGGCGGGCAGGCTGAAGGGCGCGGGTCCAGTGGCTCGTCTCAAGGGCATTCTGGGGCTGCCGGTGGGCTTGGTCCGGGCCGCGCGCCTGCTGATGAAGTTGAAGCCGGACCTGGTGGTCGGCTTCGGCGGTTACACTACCGGCCCGTTGCTGATGGCCGCCGCCATGATGAGGATTCCTTGCGCAATATGCGAGGAGAACTCGATTCCGGGCCTGACCAACCGCGTGCTGGCGCGATTCGCGCGGCGCATATTCGTTGCCTATGAAGATACTGCCGGCATTTTCAGGGGCTCCCGTGTAA
>JAADHL010000032.1 GCA_013151875.1 Deltaproteobacteria bacterium | reverse complement strand
GCGCTCTCGGGTACGGGTACGGGTACGGGTGAGGGGTACGGGTAGGGGTACGGGCTCGGGCACGTTGGAACCGTTGAGGCGGGAATGGACTACTGCACGCCAACCCGCCTATAATGCCGTCGGTATGTCTGAACCCATCATCTCGATCAAGGGGCTGAAAAAGTCGTTCGGCGGCAACCACGTGCTGCGGGGAATCGATCTGGATGTCGCCCCCGGCAGCATCACCGTTGTAATCGGTCCCAGCGGGTGCGGAAAATCGGTCCTCATCAAGCATATCATCGGTCTGTTGCGCGCGGATGAAGGGCGTATCGTGGTGGACGGTGACGATATTACTCGCATGAATGAACGGGACCTGACGCGCGTCAGGAAAAAGTTCGGCATGCTTTTCCAGCAGGCCGCGTTGTTCGATTCAATGACGGTGCTTGAAAACGTGATGTTTCCCTTGAAAGAGCACTCGAACATGTCCAGGCGGCAGAGGGAGGAAGCGGCGGCCGCACGTCTTGACGAGTTGGGTTTGCACGGGACGGGGAATGAATATCCGGCGGAACTGTCGGGCGGCATGAGAAAACGTGTGGGACTGGCCAGGGCGACCATCCTGAACCCGAAGATCGTGATTTACGACGAGCCGATGACGGGACTGGACCCGATCATGTGTGAAAATGTAGAGGACATGATTTTGACCGCGCAGCGTCGGTTGAAGGTGACTTCGGTAATCGTGAGCCACGACATGGCGTCCACGTTCAGGATGGCCGACGAAGTGGCGATGCTGTTTGATGGGAATATTGTGGTGCGCGGCCCACCGGCGGCGGTAAAGGCCAGCCGCAACGATGTGGTCAGGCGTTTCATCTATCTTTCCGGCACGGGTCCGCGGACGATTCCGGAGGCCGCGACGTGAAGAGAATAAAGACTCCGCTCATGGTCGGCCTGGTGGGCGTGCTGGGCATCGCAGCGTTCGTCATTCTGTTCGGCACGGTTCAGAAGGTGGTGGTGGACAAGGATGAAGGCTACACGGTTTATGCCGACTTCGCGGATGCATCCGGCCTGGCCGGTCATTCACGCGTCACGATTTCCGGTATTCCGGTCGGCTCGATAGATTCCATCGATCTGGTCACCGGAAAGGACGGACGGGCCTTGGCCCGCGTGACCATCAGATTGGGTGACGATGTGGCGCTTTACGAGGGGACTCCGTTGCCCGGAGGCGGATCAACCAACGGGGCGCTGATTACGCGCAGGACCGCCACGTTACTGGGGGACTATTTCCTGGAGATAACTCCCGGTGTGGGCGGCAGGCGCCTGAAGGACGGCGACAGGATACCCAACGTGGTGGGCGAATCAGGGATCATGGCGTTGAGTTCCAAGCTGGAAAAGCTGACGGACCTGGTGCCGCGCCTTCAACAGATTGCGGACAACGTCGCGGTCACTACCGAGAGCATCGCCTCGGTCTATGGCGGATCCGAGGGCAGACGACGACTGGAGAGCATCACGATTGACATCCAGAAGGCCGCCGGCGACGTGGCCGCGCTTACCGGCAGCATCAGGTCGTTCGTGGGCCATGAGATGGACGGAGGCGGAGGGCGTCTGGAACGGATCCTGGATAACTTCGAAAGGATATCGGACGATGCCGCCCGCTTCACCGGGAAATCGACCGATTCACTGTCCGACAGCGTGGATAACGTGGAGGATATCACCGGCGAGGTGCGTTCGCTGGTCGTGAATGATCCGGAAACCGGCGAGCCGGGCGAACTGCGCACCACCATCAATCGGTTGAACACGTCTCTTGAGAACCTGGAAAAAGTCACCGCGCATCTGGCCAGCATCTCAAAGAAGATCGACAGCGGCGAGGGGACCGTTGGAAGGCTGATCAACGATTCGGCCGTCATCGACAAGACCGAAAAGGTAGTGGATGAGGTGGGCAGCCTGGTCAGCAGCGTTTCCCGCCTGAAGACGCAGATAGGCTTTCGCAGCGAGTACAACTTTTACCAGAAGGCCCTCAAGAACTACCTGACGCTCAGGCTTCAGCCTTCAAAGAACAAATACTATCTGATTGAAGTGGCCTTCGACCCCCGGGGAACTTCCAAGGTTACCGATACCCTGACCGTCACAAACGACCCCACCAAACCGCCGGCAGTGTACGAGCGGACCACCAAGACCAGCACGAGTCCGAAGTTTTCGTTGGAGTTTGCCCGCCGCCTTGCGTTTTTCACGGGCAGATTCGGGCTCATCGAGGGCACTGGCGGCCTGGGGGCCGATTTTGAATTCTTTGCGGACAGCCTCAAGATATCGGCGGACCTGTTCGATTTCTCGGCCGACGAGTATCCGCGGCTGAAGATCCTGCTGTCCTTCGCCTTTCTGGACCATTTTTTCGTATCGGCGGGCGTTGACGACGTAATCAACAGGACCGGCAGGGACTATTTCGTGGGACTGGGCTTCAGGTTCACGGACGACGACCTCAAGGCCCTCCTTATAACCGCTCCATCCTCAGTTCTGTAACCTTTCTGATAAAGCCCCCCCCGAAACGCGATGCAGGCGATGGATTTGGGTGGAGAGCAGGTCGGGGGGTCGAGCTACAGGTCAACGTACAGGGGGAGTCCATCGACCTGATACATAACCCGCCCCCCGACCAGCATCAAGAGGGTCGTCTGGAAGGCTTGCGCCTTCCGGAGGGAGAATAGAGTACGCAGGTGTAATGTTTGGGAACATTCTTATCCTGCGCCCCTTTACTGTAGGTCCGAAGAAAAAGCCTGTCAAGCATTTCGGTTGATCTTCCGTCGAGGCGGGAAAAGCTTGCGTCCAGCCCATTACATGCTTGCCATGGCTGGAAAAACGAGGTCATTTTTCCAGCCGTGTTCCCGCATACCCATATCGGTTGGGTTATGTCGTATTGGTGTCTCGCTGTTCTCAAAATGAGACAGGTGTGTTCCGAGACCCGTCTTTCTTTGTGGCCGCGGCAGTCTCGGTTGTTTCCGTGGGAAGGTTGAATGTGACGGCCGTTCCCTTGGCCCAGGAACTCTCGATGTCTATTGAGCCGCCGTGATCAGTGATGATTCCATAAACCACGGCCAATCCAAGCCCAGTGCCGGCGCCAACATCTTTGGTGGTGAAAAACGGCTCGAATACCTTGTCCAGATCGTCTTCACGGATGCCTTGACCGCTGTCGGCGATCACGATTTGAACCTGACGTGAGGAAGGCAGGTAGTTGGCATTGATGAATATCCGTCCCGAGGGCTTTCTGGACTGACTGGACTTTGCGCCGTCATTCTTTGCCTTGGTCCCTATTGCGTCGATGGAATTCATCAGCAGGTTGATGAAGACCTGCTGGAGCTGATTGAAGTTGGCCACGACTCTGGGCAGACCGTCGTCGATCTCGAGGCTCAGTTTGATGTGCCGCTTTTTCAGCTGGACTTCCATCAGTGAAACGACGGCGTTGATCACGCCCTCCAGGTCGATCTTTTGTCTGGCCGGGCTGTACTCCCGGGAGAAGTCCAGCAACTGACGGATCAGACTGGAGAGTCGCTCGATCTGCTGCACGATGACCTGAAGCGCCTGGGCTGTGTCCGGGTCGATGCCGGAGTCCTCCAGCAGCAGTTCGGCCCGTCCGGATATGATGTTCAGGGGAGTCCCGACCTCGTGAGCCAGGCCCGCTGCCAGCCGACCTATCGCCGCCTGTTTTTCGGCGTAAACCAGTTGTTTCTGGGCGTTCTTGACGTCTGCGTAGGCAATCTCCAGCCGGTGGTGCAGGATCGCCCGTTCCATTGCCACGCCCACCCAATTCGAGATGACGCTCAGCAGTTCCTCGTTCTGTTCGTCCAGATTGTTTTCACAGTTGTCCATGATCACGGCAAGCACGCCCAAGTCGCTGGTGCGTCCCTTGAGCCGGTACAAGGCCACGGGACACACCGATGCCGGGTTTTCCGGGTCTTGGCCCGGTGGAAGGGCCACCATGCCGGGGGCAGCGTGAGCCAGTACCCTGGAATCGAGATACTGCCGTACCTCCGGCATGGCTGTCATCGTATCCACCGTGTCATCGCCCACCCCAGTCCAGGCGAGCGCCTGCAGGGGTTGCGGGTCCGCAACGGTATCCACGACGCCATCGCGATTGTTCGGGTCGCGATAAATGATGACCGTGGCAGCCCGCACTTCCGCGATGCCCGTGGCCGCCTGAACCGCCGCTCTTGCCACATCCTTGGGAAGCAGCGCGCTGGACAGGGAATGGGAAAGACGGTTCTGAACCTCCAGACGCCTGAGATAAAGCCGGTTTCTTTCGCGCAACTGCTGGCGTTCAAAGAGGTCGTTGACTATCGACAGGAGTTCATCCGGGGCGCACGGCTTTAGAATATACCGGCTTGCCCCGTGGTTGAGGGCCTCCATCGCGCTGTGCACGCTGGCGTTTCCGGTGACAATGACGATGTCGATGTCCGGGGCAATCTCGATGAACTGCCTCAGGAGGTCGATGCCGCTCATGTCAGGGAGCCTGACATCGATGATTGCGATGCCGTAAGGGTAATTGCGTACGGCCTTCAGCGCCTCGCCGCCGGACTGGCATATGGCCACTTTCACGGCCTCTTCGCTGAGGATGTCCGCAAGGGTTTCGGCCAGGAAACGATCGCTGTCCACGATCATGACCCTGTGGCCGTCATCCGCCCCCTTCGTGACGGCGATCCCTTTGTCCTCCAGGTTGTCTATTCCGGTCATCCCAATGTCTCGTGGACCAGCCATGGAACAGCCTATCATTTCGGGGAAAGACTGTGAATGAGGCGAAATGACTCGTTGTAGACATTGTGCAACCCATTGTAAGTACGAAATCAGACGCATCCACGTGACAAATAGCCACACTTCTGATAGGAATGAGTTCGGACTGCTCGTGGTTGATATGGTGAAGGCCAACCCGTCAAGGAACCGTTCGATACTGATAGTCGATGATGAAAAGGACATGTGCGACCTTGTGGTCGAGTTTCTGGGCCGCGACGGCTATGAGGTCGACTCCGCTCAAAGCGGCAGCCAGGCCCTGGTGAAGTTCAAGGCCCACGAGTTCGACGTGGTCATCACGGACCTCCGTATGCGTGAAATGGACGGCATGGAGGTCTTGAAGGCAATCAAGTCCCTGCGTCCGGACGTGCCCGTAATCATGATCACCGCGTTCGGGTCCATTGACCGCGCCATCGAGGCCATGAAGGCGGGCGCCTTCTACTTCGTAACAAAACCATTCAAGATGCGGCAGATAGCGGCCCTGGTCGGCAAGGCCGTCGAGCAGCGCCTTCTGGTGCAGGAGAACCGGCGGCTCAAGAAGGAGGTCCGCGGCCTGTATGATTCCGAGCAGGTCGTTGGTCACAGCAAGGCCATGGTCGAAATCTTCCGACTGGTGGATCTGGTTGCCGATTCGGCCAGCAACATACTGATTACCGGCGGATCCGGCACCGGCAAGGAGGTGATTGCGCGCGCGATCCATTTTCGGAGCAACAGAGCCGATGGCCCTTTCGTGCCGGTCAACTGTTCAGCCATTCCGGAAGGGTTGTTGGAAAGCGAGTTGTTCGGGCACGCCAAGGGCGCGTTCACCGGCGCGTACCAGGCACGACGTGGTCTGTTTCTGGAGGCCTCCGGCGGTACTCTGTTCCTTGATGAGATCGGTGACATGGGCATGGCCCTTCAGGCAAAACTGCTGAGGGTCCTCCAGGATCGGATGATAAGGCCCGTGGGCTCCAACAAGGAATCGCATACGGACGCGCGCCTGATTGCGGCCACTCACAGGGACTTGAAGGCGGCGGTTCGGGATGGGGATTTCAGGGAGGACCTTTTTTATCGTCTGAGCGTCATCCCGATCAATATCCCTCCCTTGCGCGAACGACTGGCCGACATTCCCTTGCTGGTGGACCATTTTCTGCGCAAGTATGCGGCCATCTCCGGAGGTAAGCCCAAGCGGGTGACCGCGCGCGCCATGGACGACCTGCAAAACAGAGTCTGGGAAGGCAATGTCAGGGAACTCGAAAACATCATAGAGCGCCTGGTTGTCCTGACACCGGGCGACACGATCGATGTCGACGACCTGCCGGCCGGTGGAGGCGCGGGCGGCTCCGTGCTTCAACGCGACGAGTATCCCACTCTTGCCGACCTGCAGATGAACTACGTCAAGCGGGTGCTGAATCACACGGGCGGCAACAAGGAGAAGGCCGCCCGCATACTAGGCATCAACAGGCGCACGCTGTACAGGATGCAGGACCGTTGGGGCCGGAAAGCGTGAACTGAGACGTGTGTCGCTAAGGAGTGGCCGGCGCCGCGCCGGTGTTCGCGCCGGGGCGGGGGATCAGACCGGCGATACTGGTAATCGGGATTTTCAACTCCGCGTCCATAATCCGATCATCCCTGCCGCCCAGGACGAACGAGATGCCGATGGGGTCCTTCATCGTGTCCAGGTTCGGCATGTTGCGGGCGAGGTCCGCGTCGATTCTGGACACGAACCTGAGGATGTCCCTCAGACCGAACCAGACCACAGCGGCCGCGCGGGTGTCGGCGCCGGTGATAAGCTCCTTGATCCGGTCGCCGCCCTGTCCCTTGGCGATTTTGCCCACGTCGGCCACGGCGTCCTGCCCGAACGTGCCGTACATGAGGCCGTTTCCGAACCCGAGCGCGAAAGAGAGTTTGTCGCCTATTGAATCCGTGATTTTCTTTACGTCCTCTTTGTCGGCTGGGATCGGGACCTTCGAATAATCCACTCCGATTTCGAGGGCATCGACATCGATTTCGCCCACCTTTTTCGAGGTGATGGCGGCGGTGACCCCTGACTTGTCCAGTTCGGGTTTCAGGCTGGCCAGGAGGGCCTTTGGCGACGACCAGTCCATCTGGGGCATATCGGCGGCATTGGGGCCGGCCATTGATTTGATCAACGCCCCCGCCTTGGAAAACAGGATGCCGTATGTCTTGTACATGGCGTCCTTGGCGCCCGCGGCATCCTTGACGCCGGTGATGCTGAGGAAGCGGAAGGGGAACTGCCCGTCGTATCCAATCCAGAAGGCCATCTCACCGGTTTCGAGGGTGAGCAACCTGGACATTTCTTTCACAAGCTTGTCCTTGTCGGCCTGTTCCAGCTTCAAGATTCCGGCCCAGAAATCCACGCCTATGTCGGCCCAATCCTTGAAAAGGCTCGGATCCACGTTGACGGCGGTCTCGAACCAACCGTTTGCCGGGAGTGACTTGTACAGGTCCAGCTTGCGGTCTTTCGTGTCGGCCACGAATTTGGCCAGGCCCTTGCCCGGCGCCACCTTCACACCGCCCCTCAGCGTCAGGACGTCGCCGTTGAAACGCATCACGAAGCGCGCGGTCTCGGTCTGGTCCAGGATGTCCAGAAGCATCTGAATCTCTTTCTTGAGCATTTCCTGGATGCCCGGAATTTCAAGCCCCGGGGTCGTGGGCAGTTTGGTGACGTTTTCCTTGAAAGCCGCGATGTCCGCGCCTGCGACCTGCATGAACCTCGTGGATGAAATCTGCACATCCAGAAGTTCACTGAAGACGTAATCCTTGAATGGACCCTCGATGAACGGCTTTGCTGCGGAAAATGCCTTTGCGTCGGCGCTGAAGACCGCCCAGTCACCGATTACGTTGGCATAGTGTTCAGAGCCGGTGGCAAAGGTGTATTTGGTCTGGTTGTCCGGGGCGCCCGCCGATTTATTGTCGGGAAGGGCCTGTTTGAAGCCTTCCGATGACTTGATCGGCAGCAGGATGAGCAGGGGATCCGAGAATTTCTTGTAATCCAGAACCACGAACTTCAAGGGCTTGGTATGGTCCATCCACGCGAGGTTTTTGACGCCCAGGACCTGCCCTTGGAGCAGCGCGGGAACCTGTGCCCCGATCATGGCGCCCATCTGAGGTTCAAACTTGCTGACCAGGGCGGTCATGGCGCCGGTGAAATCATCCAGGGATTTCATTCCGCCGAACACCAGGATGTCGTTGGGAAAGGCCACGGTGCCGACATCGGCCTTCAGCGCGGCCCGAGCGGCCGGTCCGCCGGTCTGGTCCTTTTTGCACCCGATTGCGGTCAGCATTAGGGCGCAGGACATGACCGCGGCGACCTTGAAGAACTTGGTTGTCATCTCTTCCTCCTGCTTGAATCCCAGATTCCCGGGGGATTAGAAAGCTGCCGGAGTCTAGAATATGTTGTGATTGAGATCAACCTGGGTGATTTCCTGGGTGATTTACGGGGCAATTCCCTTGACAGAAGGCCTCTGCGCATGCGAAACACGTCGAAAGCCTTGCGGGATGAGACCACCATGAAGAGATGGTTTGCCACCCTGGCGGTGGCGGTGTTCGGGCTGCCGGTCCTGATGAGTTGCGAGACGAATCGAAACGAAGTCCTGCAACGTGGATACGCGCCCGGCATACGGTGCGCGGACCGGGATGCGCTTACACCGTCCTTTGCCTATGCGAACATGGGCGTGAGGTGTGCGAAGGACCTGCCTGCCGCCCCCAAAAACGACCAGGCAGTGAGCTGCGGCGGTATGCAATGTCCCCCGCTGCAGGGCTATCAGGTGGGATGCAATGCTCAGGAACATTGCGAATACACGAACGCCGACGCCTCGGGCTGGCGGCAACGGGATGTATGGATTTTCCTGCCGCCAGGGACATTCCAGATGGGGGGCAGGGATGTGGAAGGCGGACCGGCGAACGAGCGTCCGGTTCACGAGGTTGCATTTGCCAAGGGGTACCTGATTTCACGCTACGAGGGCACCGTCGCGCAATATGAGGCGTGCGAGGACTCGGGGGACTGTTCCGCGCCGTCCGTCAGTGATTGGGACGGCGAGGGCTTTGGGGTGAACCGGTCCGCGGCGGGCCGAGGGGACCATCCTCAGAACGGCCTGAAGTGGAACCAGGCCCAGGCGTTCTGCAAATGGATGGGCGGTCGCCTTCCATCCGAGGCTGAATGGGAATATGCGGCGGCCGGGCCTACGCGGCGCACGTATCCTTGGGGAAGCGCCCCTGTGCCTGATTGCGACAGGGCGGTATTCAACGAGGCGGGAACGATCAGTGGATACGGATGCGGTAGTGGAGGCACGATGGCAGTGGGTTCAGTGCCCGCGGGCGCATCATTTTGCGGCGCCATGGACATGGCTGGCAACGTATGGGAGTGGACCGCGGACTACTGGCACGACTCATACAACGGTGCTCCGACGGACGGCAGCGCATGGATTACCGGTTGTGAAACGCCTTACCGGGTCAGGCGGGGCGGCGGCTTCAGCGGCGCGGACGGCGAATCTGACTCAGACGCGGGTGCTTTCGACGTGATTCCCGAGGCGTGCATGGGTGGGGATGCCTCCACTGGTCTCAAACTGACCGGTGCCCCATGCGAGACGGACGATGAGTGTTTCGGGGGCCTTTGCCTGACAAAGGAATTTCTGGGGTCTTTCGGACTGGCGTACGAGGTCCCTGGGGGCGCCTGCTCCAAATTGCCGTGCGTAGACAATGCAGAGTGCGGGGAAGGGGGGTTCTGTTTCGACACGACGCCTTTCAGCGGAATGCCGCTCAGCCTGTGCCTTCCGGCCTGCGAGGATTTTTCGGACTGTCGCTACTCGGAGGGCTATCAGTGCTACAGCGATCCCCTGCTCCCCGACGCCAGCGCCTGCCTACCCGGCGCGATTGTCGTGGCCATCAAGTGCGATGACGGTGTTTGCGACGATAACGAGAAGGCCAACCCCGACCTCTGCGTGGATGGCTGCGGATGCGGTGACGGGGTCTGTGACCAGTGGGACAACGCGGAAACCTGTATCAAGGATTGCCCATGAAAACGAACAAGCGTTCACTGTTCATCGTGTGGCTGGGCGCATTGGTAATGTGCGCGACTTCCGGCGCGGGATCCGCAATGGCTCAGGTCCGGGGAATCGCTCCGTACGAAGAAGAGGACGTGGCCCTGCCCAGGGCGGACCAGGGCGTCAGGAAAGAGCTGATTCCGGATCAGAAGCAACTGGAGGAACCGGCTCCGCAAGACAACAAGTACTTCGATCACCCCCTGTTCGGGAAACCCAACCCCCCAAAACCCGGCGACAACATCTTCGTCAAATACGAACGGTTCATGAACGAACAGATCAAGAAGATCGGCGACATGGACCTGTACGGGGTAACGTCTCAACTGCCTCAGGGATACCTGGGTTTCAAATGGGATTGGGGATTTCTGAAGGCCAGTCGCCGTTTTGACCAGAACCGACATACAACCAACGGGTTTCCGCCCATCGAGTTCAAGGATGGAAACGGCAACAAGCAGTTGTCACTGGATCTGGGTCTTTCTGGGCGAGGCGGCGGCCACACCATTCAGGTCTCGATAGGGCTTATCGATGAACTGGACTGGTACATCGAGATACCCATAACCTATATGGATGTCAGGCTGGACCCTGTCGCAAACGAGATCGACGACGAGGGCAACCGGGTGAACCCCACCCTTGGAACCGCGTTGGGGATATCGGACACAAAGAGCTTCAACGGCCAGGATTTCGTGCGCCACGTGCTTCCCAAGCTGGGGCGGGCCCCGGTAGGCCTGCGCTACAAGGGGGAGTGGGTTTTGGGGGACATCAATACCGGTTTTTCGTGGAACTATTATCGCTCGCACCGCATGTCCGCGGCCCTGACCCCCAGGGTGTTTTTTCCGACCGGACGGATTGCGGACCCCAACAACTCGCTGCTGTACGGGACCGGTCCCGAGATCGACGTCAGCGTTGGGGGCTGGGGCGTGGGCGCCACGCAGGGATACGATATACGCATCTACGAATTTCCCCCGTGGATCTCGCTGATAGCAAGCTCGGAGCTGTCGGTGGCGTACTACTTTCCCCACAAGCGAAATTACCCCACCAACTTCACGAAGCCGGACCCGGCAGTGGCGGCACTGGACCCCTCGGGCGACATGTTCCCCGATCTGTCCAATCTGAGCGGTTCGTTCACCTATTGGCCCGGATTGTCGGTCAACTGGTCCGTCCTGCTCAATGCCCAGCTCTCGATAATCGGGATCGGGGTTGGATATGGGATCATGTATTCCCAGGAACCCGAACTGAAGGCGGATCCCGCCTTCGTCAGGATGGTAAAGGGGCTTGAACTGCTCGGACAGCAGACCACGCACCTGATCCAGGTCGGCGCAACGCTCAACCTCCTGGCGCTCTACATTCCCCTGGAAATCGGCTTCACATGGAAGAAGATGGTGGACGGCAGCAACGCCATCATATTTGACGACTTTTTCCAGATCACCTTCAAGGGATACCTGCCCCTGTTCCCCAAATAGAGTCGTCACCGACAGGCTGCGCGTCCGTCGAAGCCGCTTACGCCTGAGAAATCGGGAGCAAGGATCCCTACTGCACGAGGATTTCGGGCTTGCCGGTTTCAAAGTATGTTTTCAGGAAGTGAACGGCCTGCTTGCGTTCCAGCGCAATCTTTGGATTGGCGGTTGAACCGGGAAAAGCCCCGTGGCTTACTCCGTCCACCTGCCATACGCCCGACGTGGTCTGATCCGCAGGTTTTTCGGCGACCCCTTCGACATGTTTCAAGACCGCGCCGTCAGCAGGTTCGACCAGCGGGATGGACGCGAATCTAGCCAACAATTCCGTGGTCACGTTGGGGACGGTGTCGTCGTTCATGTGTTCATGCATCAATATGTCCTTTACCACACCGTCAAGGGGGTCTGAAATGATGTGATGGGCGTAGGTCACCCCGTCCGCTGGCCAGATCAGGTGCGGCGCGCCGTTGACCAGGCCCATGACTTCATAAAAGCCGCCGGGACCCGAATCGGGCAGGACGTAGGCTTCGACCATGTGGGTCAGGCCGACGCCGCCGACGTTCAGCACGGCGCAGTGGATTCGATCGCTGAACGCCAGGTATTCGGCGCCTATGATCGCTCCCAGCGAGTGCCCCAGCAGGCCTATGCGGGTCCCGTCGAGATCCCCTTTGCCGTCCGGCGCCCCCTTGGGCAGCAGGTCCAGACCTTTGGACAACGACTCTATCAGCAGGGTGGTGCTGGCGATGTCCGCGCCGCCTTGTCGGAAGTTGTCCCGGATCTTGAACGGATCGGTGAGGTCCAGGAAGTCCATCGAGCCGCCCCCGCGTCTCCCATGCCGGGGCAGGATAAAGCGCAGGGTCGCAATTTTGGCCTTGACCAGGTCGCGGGATACGTTGCAAAGCTGGTGCTGGTCCGAGGCGATGCCGTGGGTCATGACCACCACAGGAAACGGTCCGGTGCCGGACGGAACCATCAGCCAGAATTCCAGGTCTTCAGGGGCGAAGGTCTGCCATACGCCGTCTTTCTTGACGAATTGCTCGTCAGGGCCGGTGAAGTTCACGTTTTCGAATGTTCCGTAAACGCCGTAGGACATGTCGTCTGAGGACATGGGGCATTCCTTGTATTCCTCGCCCCACGCCACGTCATCGGTCCCGTCATCGTCGCCGTCCAGGTCCCACGCCACTGTCTGGTACTTTCCGCCCTTGTTGAACAGGGACATGATCTCGTACGTTTCCTGGCCGGCGAGGCCCGTTGTGAAGTCCACGGCAGCGATTACATGTTCCGCGTTTTCGAGTTTGAGGACCAGGGGGGCCAGCCGCTCTCTCTCTTTCAGGACCAGGCCGGCGCGCTCGGGGTCCGTGCCACGGACCTTTACCGTGCCCAGTATTTCGGCGAATCCCTGGGATCGGCCGAGGTGCTCGCCCGCTGCGGACATGACAGCGTCCGTTGCGACGTACAGGTATGTAGTGCCAGTTTTCAACAGTTGCATCGGGACCGCAGACACCACGTAACGCGGGCCGTCCTGGCTGTCCATCTGCCTGTACTCAATCCGTAAGGGTACCTGAGCGACCGGCTCACCCGATGCGTCCAGTTCCAGCAGTCTTACCGGTGAATCCGGCTTGAGAGTGGTTTCTTCGTCCGCAGGCAGGGAGTCCGGGTCCAGTGGCACGGACGCCAGGAAAGACAGAGGGGCGTAAGTGGCGAAACCGTCGGCCTGACCGAATTCCTCGACGAATTTGGGGAACGTGTCGATCATCGGCAGGAGGGAGTTGGTGAAGGCGCCCTCGCGTATCCGGATACCGCCGTTTATGGGATCCATATAATAATTGTAGGGAAACGGCGCATCCACCGGGTCTGCGAACAGGTCGAACAGGATGTGGGCCGGATTCTCGTCGAAAGGCGGCAACTCCGCGATGTCCGGCCCTGTGGCGTCCAGCGTGTCCGTTTCGGCATTATTGGTGTTCGCGCATCCCAGGGACACGCACATCACGGGAATCAGCGACGCAGCAAGTCTTTTCATGAATCGTCCTTGTCAAGGTGGTGATGCTTTTATGTGCCCGTCGTCGCCATCGAAAGCAACGGGGGCGTACCTGATCCGCCTGTCGAAGCCCTGTTGTTTGGATACCTTGGTGTGATAGAACATCAACAGGTCGCCAAATGCCCCTTCCACCAGGCAATGGTGGCCAGGGCCAAAGAAATCCGCGTCGGGGTCCTGGCTCAGGATGGGGTTTTCCGCGTACTTTACAAAGGGACCCAGGGGCGAATCGCCCACTGCGGCTCCTATCGAGTATTGGGGCATGTCCGCGGCATTGCCGGAATACATGAGGTGGAATCTTCCGTCGTGTTCAACGACCCATGCGCCTTCCGCCACGAAACCCTCCCAGCCCTGCGGGTCGGGCTCGATGAGGGTCGTCGGCGCCTCGTCGGCCACGGATGTCCAACTCGTCATCGGCACGCCGTAAATCATACTGAACGGGCGGTACGCCGAAAAGTACAAGGTCAAAGATCCGTCGGACGCCTTCAGCACAAAGGCGTCGATGGCCTTTTCCTCGAAATCCAGGGCGAAGGCCGCTCGAAAGTCGTATTCTCCATCGCCGGGGTCGTACTGGTATTTGCCGTCCCCGACGCCCCCGTATCCACCGCCCACCAGGGGATGGTCGAAGACGTCGATGAAGGGCCCTTTTGGCGTGTCCGCGCGGGCCACTCCAATCTGCATGTCGGCCGTGTAGTACATATAGTAGCCTTCGTCCGTTGCCTGCACATGCGGCGCCCATACCTGTCCCCTGGCATTCCACGCGCCCGGCGTCGGTTCCCATACCGGTCCGCTCCTGACCCAATCCTTGAGGTCCTTAGAGCGCCAGACGTGCAGGTCCTTCTTGGTCTGTGTGGCATAGAGGTACCATGTATCCTCATCCCTGATGACAACGGGGTCCGCGATGTCGGGATTGCCGTCCTGGTCGATGGCGGTCTGGAGGTTCAGTACCGTGTGAGGCAGGTATGTTACGGTCGAATGGGCGTCGAAGGAATCCCCTGAATCCGAACCGGACTGATCCGTTCCGCCGCAGCCGCAAACCTCAACGATACCCAGACTGAAGAACAGGATGAGGGCCCAGTAATGCGTCCGCATGCACGCCTCCGAAGAAAAGCGTTGGGCGTATCGTACCAGAGGTCTGGTTATAGACCATGCTCTTCAAAAAGCAAACTCCGTTTTTCATCCAAACCATGAGCCGATTACTGTAGACAATGGACTTCGAGCCGCGAGGCAGAGAAAAACCTGCATTCGTCACAGATTTCGTTGCATAGTGATTGAAGGCGATATATACTAGTTAGGAATCGGGTCGCGGACCTCGAGCCTGCGTTCGCGGCATGGGTGCCCTGCTTGTTGTCAATGGATTGAAACCAAGAGGTTGGATCATGGAAAAGGTAAGAGAGGAGTTTTACGCACAGGAACTGAAGGACGCACTGGGCGAATACGACGCTATTCTGAAGCAGGCCCAGACGGTTGCATCCGAAAAACGCAAGCGTTCGAAGCTGGTCGGAAGCCTTCTGTCGGTCCTGAGATTTCAGGCGGGCGAAAAAGGAACCCGGGACCTTCTGGAAAAGGCCGGCCTGCTGGACATGGCCGGTCCGTTTCTGGATGATGAGCCTCCACCTCCGCCTATTGCAGGGACCGTGGTCCGTCGCCGTCGGGGCCGCACCAAGGTCGTGGACCCTGACGCCATCCTTGCCAAGGGAACGCGCATCCGGATGATCTCCGGCAAGTACCGTGGGTTCAGCGGGTCCGTGGCGTCCAGCCAGGCGCGCAGGACCCTCAAGGGTCTGGACGTGACCTATTTTCTTACCCTCAACGGCCCCCGAGGACAGAAAAAGCGGACATCGGTCAAGCACGGCACCCTTGGCAAGACCTGGGAAGCGCCGAATCAGGCCTGACTCTGCTTCGCTTGACTGTGTCGAGCTTCGTAGGACTGGACTGGGTTCAAGATGCGGGCTAGAATCCGCCCGCTTTTGCGTCCGGGGAGTAGCGCAGCCTGGTAGCGCGCCTGCTTTGGGAGCAGGATGTCGCCGGTTCAAATCCGACCTCCCCGACTTACAATAGACCTACGAAACCCGACCGAGGTTAATTTTCCGTAGGCAATCCGCCAACGCTTAAGGCCTCGGATTTCAAGAGAGCCGAAGGTTGATTTTTGTGTACAACCCACACGAGGAGCGTCCTTGTATGGGTGCTTG
>JAADHL010000243.1:4150-6229 GCA_013151875.1 Deltaproteobacteria bacterium | reverse complement strand
TACCGTCATGGGCGGTTCCCTTGGGGGCATGCAGGCGCTGGAGTGGGCCGTGATGTATCCCAGCATGGTTCGATCGGTCGTTCCCATCGCGATTTCGGCCAGACACTCCGCCTGGTGCATAGGGCTCTCCGAGGCCCAGCGACAGTCAATTTTCGCGGATGCCGCGTTCAACGGCGGCAGGTACGCCCCTGACCATCCGCCTTCAACCGGCCTTGCGGCCGCGCGCATGATGGCCATGTGCACTTACCGGAGCTGGTCGGGTTTCGACCAGCGATTCGGACGTGCCAGGATGCGGGATGCCCCCTTAGTTTTCCAGGTGGAAAGCTATCTGCGCCATCAGGGCGCCAAGCTGGTTGATCGCTTTGACGCCAACACGTACGTAACCCTAACCCGGGCCATGGACACCCATGACATCGCAAGGGACAGGGGTGAGCCGGCCGAGGTGCTGGGCTCCATATCTTGCCCCGCACTGGTGGTTTCCATCGAATCCGACCTCCTGTATCCTCCGAACGAACAGCAGGAGTTGGCCCGCGCAATGCCCACCGCCGAACTGGGTGTTCTGCACGGCCCTCATGGCCATGATGCGTTTTTGATCGATGTGGGTGAGTTGAATCGGATGGTGGTGGAATTCAGGAGGCGACATGCCTGATGACACGGATCGCATGAACGAATTGCTCGAACGCCAGCGCCGGGCGTTTCTGAAGGACGGGCCGCCTGGGCTCAAAAAACGGCTTGACCTGCTGGACAGGCTGGAAAACGCGGTCAGGTCCCGGCAGGACGATTTCTGCAAGGCGATTTCAGCGGATTTCAGCGTCCGTTCGGAACACGAAACAGTGGTTGCCGAAATCTTTCTGGTCATCGAGGCCATCAGGCAGGCGCGCGCAAAGGTCGGGAAATGGATGCGCCCCGCACGCAGATGCACGTCAATGGCCTTTTTCCCCGGCAAATCAATGGTCATGTATCAACCGCTTGGGTGCGTGGGAATCATCTCGCCCTGGAATTACCCCGTGCAACTGGCGCTGTCCCCCATGGTGGGCGCCCTGGCAGCGGGAAACCGCGTAATGTTGAAGCCCTCCGAGCTTACGCCTGCAACCTCGGACCTGCTTGCGACCGTGCTTGGTGAAGCGTTCGCCGCGGAGGAGGTCGCCGTGTTGACCGGCGGGGCGGAGATCGGTCGCGCATTCAGCTCGCTTCCTTTCGATCACCTGTTTTTCACGGGCAGCCCTAACGTGGGGTCGTTGGTCATGCAGGCAGCGGCAAAAAACCTGGTTCCGGTCACCCTGGAACTGGGGGGCAAATCACCCGCCCTGGTACTGCCGGGCTTCGACATGGATCGCGCGGCCTTGTCAATCGCCACTGGAAAGCTGTTCAACGCGGGTCAGACATGCATTGCCCCCGATTATGCAATGGTTCCTGCGGGCTCTGTCGCGTCGTTCGTGGAAAGCATGAAATCGCAGGTTGCTTCCATGTATCCCAGTCTGGCCGGCAATCCAGATTATACCGCTATCATCAACGACGCACACCGCGAACGCATCAACCGGCTTGTCGATGATGCGGCCGCAAAGGGGGCGAGGGTTGTGAGGCTCAACCCCGCTGAAGAAAACCTTGCCGGCTCGGGCAAGATCGCGCCCACCATCGTGCTGGACGTGGACGATGACATGCCCCTGATGCGCGAGGAGATATTCGGGCCGGTGCTGCCGGTCATGGAGTATGACACACTGGACGAGGCCATTAGCTACGTACAGCGCCATCCCCGTCCCCTTGCCCTCTATTGCTTCGGCAACGACAATGCCCCGATTGACAGGATTCTGAATCTGACGGTCTCCGGCGGCGTGACAGTGAACGATACGCTTCTGCACGTCGCCCAAGAGAGCCTGCCCTTCGGCGGCGTGGGTAACAGCGGCATGGGTACGTATCACGGCGAGGATGGGTTCAGGACATTCAGCCACGCGAAAAGCGTCTTTTTTCAGCGGCGGCTCAACGGGATGTCGTTGATACGCCCTCCGTACGGTCACCGTTTCAACCGGCTCATGCGATTCCTGATCGACCGAAAAGTCGGAAAGGATTAACCTGACACAC
>JAADHL010000243.1:0-4135 GCA_013151875.1 Deltaproteobacteria bacterium | reverse complement strand
CCAGGACCATGAGAATGGCCACGGGCGCCACCACCCTCACCAGGAAGTTCCAGGACCGGAAAACGGTCGGACTGAACTCGCTGAGTTCCTCTTTCTTTTCCTGCGTGGTCAACTCCCAACCCACGAATACCGAGATCAGGATGCCGCCCACGGGGAGGGCCAGGTTGGCGCAGAAAAAGTCGAACAGGTCGAAAACGGTGCGCCCCAGGACCTTGAAGTCGGCCAGCAGATTGAACGAAAGGGCGCATGGCACGCCAACCACGAAAATAATCGTGCCGGCCGTGATCACCGCCCTGCGGCGGCTCATCCGCTTTTCATCGATCAGGTAGCTGCTGACTACTTCCAAAAGCGAGACCGCGGAAGTAAGGGCCGCGAACGAAACCAGCAGATAGAATAGGATGCAGAGCCACTGTCCACCTGGCATCTGCATGAAAATCACGGGTATGGCGGTAAAGAGGTTGCCGATCCCGGACCCTTTCATGACCAGGCCGTAGCTGGCGATGCTGCCGAAGATGACCACGCTGGCGGACAGCGCCACGATGGTGTCGAGTCCGGCTATGGCCAGGCAGGCGGTTCCTATATTGGCGTCCTTGGGCAGATAACTGCCGTAGGTCAGCAACGCGCCCATACCCAGGGACATGCTGAAAAACGCCTGTCCAAGCGCCCACAGCACCATGTCGAGGCTCAGGTTGGAAAAATCAGGCCAGAACAGGAACCTCATGGCGCTGCGGCCGCCCGGCAACATCAGCACGCGCACCACCAACACCGCCAACATCAGCAGCAGCAGGGGCATCAGTATCCGATTCCAGCGTTCAATACCGCCTGAAATGCCCCCTATCACAACCAGCACGGAAAGGACCATGAACACAAGGAAATAGGCAATCTGCTTTACAGGATCAGCCAGGAAGTCATGAAAGAGCCTCTCGGGAAACATCTCCATCTTTTTCGACGCCAGGGCCTCCCGAAAGGCATGGTCGGAGGAAAACCCCTTCCTGAACTCGGCCAGGGCCGCGTCCGCGTCTGAAGGCGCTGCCGCGCCCGATGCCCCGACCTCTCCCATCAGACGTTCGCCCACCTCATGGTCGGTGACGTGAGATTCGTAGTCGGCGTATTCCCAGGTTACGGATTTCTGGATGTACTCAACGGTCCATCCCGCGACCACGGCGTAGTACGACAGGATCATGAATCCCGCCAACAGGCCCAGGAATCCGGTCATCTTCCACGGTGTCGCGGGTCTCAGCGCATGAAACGAGCCGACAGGATTCAGCCTGCCGCGCCTGCCGATCAGCACCTCCGCGACCATGACGGGCAGGCCCACCAGCACCACGCACAGCAGGTAGATCAGCACGAAACCGCCCGCCGCTGTGGATCACCGCCGCCGAATTTGTATGTCAGATACGGAAACTTCCACAGGTTGCCGAGGCCGACCGCGGACCCGGCCGCGGCAAGGATGAAGCCGAACCGGCTGCGCCACGCCCCCCTTTCGTTGTCGCCTTCAACCATATGTCGACTCACTCCGTTACACCCGGTCGGATCCGTTGGACAGGTCCATCCTCCTGAAATAATCGTCGCTGTCCTTCTTTACGTTACCCGACAGGATCATGATGGTGAACAGGTTCGGCAGAGCCATCAATCCAAGGGCGGCGTCCCCGAATCCCCACACGACCTCGAGCGCGACCATGGCGCCCAGAAAATGCATGACCACAAACGCCAGTCGGTACGGCAGAACGGCCCTTGGGCCGAAAAGGTAGACCGCGGCCCGGTCCCCGTAGTAGGACCAGCTTATCGCGGTGGATATGGCGAACAGGAACACTGCTATCGTCACCAGATAGTTTCCGAAAGGGACCAGGGGGGCGAGGCCGCGTTTGAAGGACATCGCGGTCAGGGGCGAGCCGTTCAGCAGGCTCTTGCCGCTGACCACGATGCGGTTGCCCGCCAGGGGGCCGCCCGCGGCATTGGTAAAGGAAACACGCCCGTCATCGTTGATCCGGATCGAGCCGTTCATGGGATGACCAGCGACACTCAAAAGGCAGTCGTCCATGATCGAGTTGTTTCGCACGATGGCTGCGCCTGCCAAGCGACCGTTTCTGACCGGCACGACCCCCCGCGCCAGGTCCGACGGCCCAACCACACCGTCCGCGCGCACCACGGCGCCCTCCCGCACCAAGGTCAGTGCGCTTTTCGGCGTAAAGTTCATCGCATCGGGGTGTTTTTCGTTCCAGGTGCCGGTGATGACGATGATGAGCCCAGTCATAAAGCAGATTACGACCGTATCGACCAACGGGCCCATCATTGCCACGACGCCCTCTCGAACCGGCTCTTCCGTCTTTGCCGCGGCATGGGCGATGGGCGCGCTGCCCTGCCCTGCCTCATTGGAGAACAGACCACGCTTGACGCCCCAGGTCAGCGTGAAAATGAAGGTCGAACCAGCGAATCCGCCGATCATGCCGGAAGGACTGAAGGCCGAGCCGACGATGGTCGCTACCGCTGCCGGCAGGGCTTGTATGTTCAGTCCAACCACAATGAGCCCGCACACCACATAGAGCCCGCCCATGAAGGGGACCAGCCTGCTGGCAACCAATCCGATGCGCTTGATGCCGCCGATGATGACCAGCCCGACCAGGGTTGCGGAAACCAGGCCTGAAATCCAGTTCGGAATACCGAAATCGGCCCTGAAACTGTCCGCCATGGTGAACGCCTGGATCGAATTGCCCGAACCAAAGGACGAAATGATCGCGCAGACCGCGAAGGTGACGGCCAGCCACTTCCATTTCCTTCCAAAGGCCTTTTCAATGTAGTACATGGGGCCGCCGGACGCGGACCCGTCTTCGTGGATGACCCTGTATTTCTGGGCCAGGGTGCACTCGGTGAACTTGGAAGCCATTCCTATGAATCCGGTAATCCACAGCCAGAAAACGGCGCCGGGTCCACCATAGTGAATGGCGGTGGCGACCCCGGCTATGTTTCCGATTCCCACGGTCGCGGACAGCGCGGACGACAGGGCCTGGAAGTGCGAAACGTCGCCCTCGTCGTTGGGATCGTCGTACCGACCCATGATGACCCGGACGCTGTGTCCCAGACGACGAAACTGCAAAAAACCCATCCGGACCGTCAGGAACAGTCCGGTGAACAGCAACAACATGACCATGAAGGGCAAGGCGTCCGGGGTGTTCCAGATCAGACCGCTGACGAACTCCGCGAATGCCTTGATGTCATTCATGGTTTCTCCGCCCGGGTGCTCACAGGCCGCCACAGGGGCGGCGACCGGCGCGAAGAATCGCGTAACAGCCTGACAACCAAATCACCCGCCATTGCTGATATCTATGGTGTACTCCGTTGCCTGGCACGAGTCCGCTGCCCCGGATCCACGAACCACCCTGATGTAGTAGGTGTTGGAATCGTCGTTACAGTAACGGATGTCCCTGGCATAGTCGGAACAGACCGTCAGGTTGTCGTTCGCGGAGCCGCCGCAACAGTCGTCGGACGTTGTGTCCCCGACCTCGCACTCATCCGGCCTGCAACAGTCCCACAGGCGCGGCCCGGGTTCGGTGAAGCAGGTGCCCTCCCCCAGATTGTTGGCGGCGTCGACCTGATCCGTGTACCACTCGTACAGACCGGCCAAGGCATTGCCGCCATTGCATTCAACGGCGGCCGAACACGAACCGCGGTACAGATTCACCTTGATTTCATCACCCAGGGTCACTTCCACCTTGACGTGGAAACCGTCGTGGCCGGGCCAGTCCTTGCTGCCGGAATCAGCGGTATCGGTCGCGGTGAACTTGTACCAGTCCACGTCGGTATCGGGAACGATTCTGCCGGCTATCTGCGTGTAAGAGCCCGGAACCGCATCAGAGAAGTTCCCCAGGTCGACTGCGGTGGCGCATGAATTGTGATCGGCGTCGGTGGAATCCCACTGACATTCGCAGCCGTCATCAAAGACCTGATTGACGTCGTAGAAGGTATCGTCGCACGCCAGGAGTTCGCATTGACCGCCCACGCAGTGCGCCGACGCCTGAGGGATGGATCCGCACAACCCGCCGTCGGGGTCCTCATCGGTCAGGTTGTTGCAATTATCATCCTTCAGGTTGCATGTTTCCGTCTGTCCTGGGTTCACCAGATAATCATCATCCTTGCA
>JAADHL010000261.1 GCA_013151875.1 Deltaproteobacteria bacterium | reverse complement strand
TGCCACACTCTGTCCCGGTCCGCGGTCATCCCGGTAAGCACAATCAGGTACAGCAAAGCGCCAACCAGGACGGGCACCGCCGCCCTTTTCAACGCCAGGTCCAGCCCGACGGCCGCGGCAAGGCACAGGCCGGCGGACGCAATGTAAGTCATCCGCTCGGCCATGGGTATCATCAGGGGAATGACATTCGACGCCGGTGCCATGAACACCATCAGCCACAACAGGCCCAGGCCAGCGGCGCGCGCGCCTTCGGTGCGTCGAGTCAACAGGACGATCATGGCCACCGACACCACTGCCAAGAGAAACAATCCGGCAAGTGGCCAGAAGCCCAGAATCGAATGCTCCAGGGGTATTGATTCCCAGGTGTAATCGGGCGAAAGCGGGCTCGGAAACAGAAGCAGGCCGATGTATCTGGCGGCGACGCCCAGCATGGTCAGAAACGTGTCTGAAGCGTCTACCATCGAAAAATAGGCATTCTTGGCCGATACCAGATGTCCTCCCAGGATCATGTTTCGAGCCAGCAGATATCCCGCAAACGGAATGATTCCGGCAATCGTCCAACCCGCCGCCATGACGCCCAGGCCCCTCGAGCCGCTGCGCCGTTCGGAAGCCCGCCTGTCAGCCCAGTAATGGTGTAGGGCCCACAAGGCGCCGAATACCAGGAGGGGAGCGGCGGATTCCTTGCACAGCAGCCCCATCAGGAAGAATGCGCCCGCGCCGGCAAGTGTCATGAACCTCCCGCCCGTGCACCAGGCTCGCCAGGCAAGGAAAGACCCGACGACAAAGACACCGGCCAGGATGTCGGACCGGCCCACCACTGCGCTCACCGCGTCGGTATGGATCGTGTGAACCGCGAACAACAGCCCCGCCGACAGGGCCGCCGTGGGTCCAACGCCGGCGACCGTTCGGACGAGCCTCCAGACCAGAACGGTCATCAGCACGTGCAGCAGGACATTCACCAGGTGAAAGGACCAGGGTCCGGTTCCGAACACAAAGCGCTGAGCAGCGAAGGACAAGATGGTGAGCGGCCTGTACATGACGTCGAGATAGGGCGTGGTGAAAACATCGATGAGTCGCCCTTCCCCATTGACCAGCGGATTATCCAGCACGATGGCGTGGTCGTCACCGTTGAACGGCGACGATGAATACGCCAGCAGGCAGGCCCCGATCAGGACGCAGACCGGCACGGCCCTTCCACCCAGGGCCGTATCCAGCCGCTGCACGATGTCCGCAGATCCGGTCCGCATCATGGAGCCGAGTCTAGCATCAGGAGGTTCGTTAGTCCTCAATCCGTTTGACACCGAACCCCCTGACGAATAAGGTACGCCCGGCGAAACAGTGAGGGTTCAAACACCTTGGACGGGACACCTGATGCCCAGGCTGCCGACACTCTCCCGCCCCTTCTTTCGGGGACGGGCGACGTTTTCCGTGTACGACGCGCCGGTGCTCCTGGGCGTGTTCGGACTGGTGTACGCCCTCGCCCATGTCGGCCGCAGCATGACCGCCCCCGCTGTACCCGAATCCCTTGAGATAAGCCTGGGCCTGGAACACGTCCCTTACTACCTGTTCCGCTCTACCGTCAGGATGTTCATTGCCTTCGGCGCGTCCCTGGCGTTCACCTTCACATACGGTTCCATGGCCGCCCACAGCCGCAAGGCGGAAAGGATCCTCATGCCCCTGCTGGACGTCCTCCAGTCGGTCCCGGTCCTGGGCTTTCTTTCCGTAACGGTCACGGCGTTCATGTCCCTGTTTCCCGGCTCCATGCTGGGCATGGAACTGGCCGCGATATTCGCCATCTTCACCAGCCAGGCATGGAACATGGCCTACTCGTTCTTCCAGTCCGTGCGCGCCATCCCGAGGGACCTCCAGGAGGGCGCGAAAATATACCGCCTGACCCCTTTTCAGCGTTTTGTCCGTCTGGAAATCCCGTTCGCCACGAACGGTCTGGTGTGGAACAGCATGGTTTCTTTCGGAGGCGGTTGGTTCTTTCTGGCGGCCAGCGAGGCAATCACCGTGCTGGGAAAGGACATCCGCCTGCCCGGCATCGGCTCGTACCTGGCCACCGCGGTTGAAGCGGGCGACTTCAACGCCATCGGAACCGCCATCGCGGCGATGCTGGTCGTCATCGTCGGCCTGGATGTGCTGTTCTTCAGACCGCTGCTGGACTGGGCGCAGAAGTTCGGCACCGGCAGCGCCATGGACGAGGAGTACGACTCGCTGGTACTGACCGCGCTCAGGAGGTCCAGGGTCCTGACCCTCTTTCAGGATCGGGTTTCAGCTCCCTTGACTCATTTCTTCGTGAACCGCCTGCCGTCGCTTCTTCAGGGCCGGGCCACCAGGACACCCGCTTCGTCCAAAATCTGGGCGGCTACCGGTTGGGTAACGGCCGCCTGCGCCGGGATTGCGGCCCTCCTGCTTTCATGGCATGGGGCGTCCGCCCTGGTCAGGGAAATCACACCGGGGGACATCCAGGAGGTGCTGCTGGCGGGCCTCATGACCCTCGGCAGAGTGCTGGCGAGCGTTGCCCTGGCGTCCATTGTCTGGGTGCCGATCGGGACCTACGTGGGACTGCGCCCCAGGCTGGCGCGCAGGCTCAGACCCATCATTCAGCTCGGCGCCGCGTTCCCGGCCAACCTGGTATTCCCGTTGCTGGTCTTTGTCTTTATCCAGGCAGGCGTGGATATCGGCCTGGGCAGCATTCTGCTGATGGTGCTGGCCACCCAATGGTACATCCTGTTCAACGTGATCGTGGGCACGATGTCCATACCGGAGGACCTTCGAGAGGTCGGCAGGGTTTTGAGGCTCAACCGGCGTCAGCGATTCAGAAACATCATCCTGCCCGTTGTCCTGCCCTACTGGGTGACCGGCGCCATCACGGCCGCTGGTGGCGCGTGGAACGTCTCGATAGTGGCCGAAATTGCGGGCCTTGGCGACAAGACCCTGACCTGCTTCGGCCTCGGGTCCTACATGACCCACGCCACCATCAAGGGCGACTGGCCGGGCATCATCCTTTCCATCGTGACCATGTCGCTGTTCGTGGTGGCCACGAATCGGCTGTTGTGGCGTCGGCTGTATGTCTACGCCGAGGAAAACCTGAGGCTTGAAACATAGGCGATCCGCGCGCCCGCGCCTGGGCGACGCGCCTGACGAGGAATTGTCATGGCCGACACCAATGTAATCATCGAAACCCGGGAAGTATCGAAGTGGTACGAAGGACCCAAGGAACACAAACGGTTGACGGTCCTGGACCGGATCAATCTCCGGATCAGAGAAGGCGAGATCGTTGTGCTGCTGGGGCCTTCCGGCGCGGGAAAGACCACCCTGGTCCGAACCATCGCGGGCCTCATAGAACCATCGGGAGGCCAGGTGCTGTATCACGGCGAGCCCATGGTCGGCGTCAACCCCGGCATGGCGATCGTGTTCCAGTCATTCGCCCTCTTTCCGTGGCTGTCCGTGGTCGAAAACGTCGAAATCGGCCTCCTGGCCCATGGATCAGATCGTAAATCGGCGCGTGAAAAGGCCGTGGCCACCATCGACATGGTGGGGCTGGACGGCTTTGAGGAGGCCCTGCCGAGGGAACTGTCCGGTGGCATGAAGCAGAGGGTGGGATTCGCCCGGGCCCTTGTAATGGAACCGGAAATCCTGTGCATGGACGAACCGTTCTCGGGCCTTGACGTCCTGTCGGCCGAGAACCTCAGGGGCGAAGTATTGGACCTATGGCTCGAAAAAAAGATTCCCACCAAGGCAATCTTCATGGTCACCCACGGTATCGAGGAAGCGGTCGAGATGGCGGACCGCGTAATAATCATGTGGCACAATCCAGGGCGGATAGCGACCGAACTGAACATCAACCTGTCACACCCGAGGGATGACAAGTCCCCCTCCTTCAAACGGCTCGCGGACCAGATCTACAC
>JAADHL010000299.1 GCA_013151875.1 Deltaproteobacteria bacterium | reverse complement strand
GTGGGCCAGTCGAACTCGCAAATGCCCGTGTCCGAGCAGGCGAATCCCTCGCCGCAGTCCCAGCCCAGACGGCAGTCCGGAAGGCAGGCATCGACCCCCGTGTTGCAGACATACCCGTCACGGCACGGCGCGGTTTCCCCGCAGGTAGGCAGACACCACGGGGACCCGCCCAGCACCGAGCACGCAAGACCTTCAGGGCACTTACCCTGCACACAGGGTTCGACGCACATCCCATCGGTCCACCCAGTCGATTTGATCCCGTCGTTTTCAGGAAAACATATTCCTGAAACGCAGTCGGAACCGGCAACGCAGGCTGAACCAGCGGGCAGAGCCACATTGACCCAGTCGGAACCTGCGGGATCTGTGCACCCCGGCACGAGCCAGGTGACGCATGACCCAGCCATACAGGCGACGATCCATGTCGGCATACGCATCATTCCGTGTTCTCCTGCTTCAAATCTTCGCTCCATTACGATAGGGAACTCTTGTAAAGAATCTGTTTGCCTCGCGGGAAAGTTTGTAAAGGTATTGTAAAAATGAGGCGAATGTTGACCCGATCCCGATCCAGATTGACCCTACAAGTTGATTTCTGCGTAGGTTTTTTGGGGAAGGCTTTTTGCCTCTTCCCCAGATGGTTTCACCCGGGATGGCTTTTCCACAGTCCGGATTCCGTCAACCCATTATGACCCGATTGCGACCGTTTTCCTTGCACTGGTACATGAGGCCATCTGCGCGGTCCAGAATGGATCTGAAGGTATCCCCGGACCTTACCATCGTGGCTCCTATGGACAGGGTCACGGAAACCTTTTTTCTGCCGACCCTGATGGCGGAGTGTTCGACCAAGGCCCGTAGTTTCTCGGCGATGGACCGAAGAGTGGTTTCATCCACGTTCTTGACCGTGGCCACGAATTCTTCGCCGCCCCAGCGACCGACGAAATCGAATGGCCGGATATTCCCGATCAGGGTCTTGGCCACCATCCGCAATACCTTGTCCCCTACGCGGTGACCATTCGTGTCGTTTATCCGCTTGAATCGGTCAATGTCCATGAAAAGGAGTCCGAACGGCCAACCATACCTCTTGAACTCCCGTAGGGTCGAATCGACGACCATCTCGGCCTGCCGCCGGTTGGCCACCTTGCAGACTGGGTCCAAGAAGGCCGTGGACTCCAGTTCCCTGACCCTGTGCAGCACATCAAGCCGCTCCTTGTCCTCGTGAAACGTCTCTACCCCCCCCACGATTTGTCCCTTTCCGTCGCGAATGGGACTGACCGAAATTCTTGCCGGGACACGATGACCGGAACTGTGAAGCAGGTATACTCCCTTGCTCCGCGGTTTTCCGTCCTCCATGGCCCGTTTCAGGGGGCAGCGTTTTGTACACAGCAGGACACCCTTTTCATCGACGTGCATCAGGATCCCATCCATGCAACGCGCGCCCATGACATCGCCGGCGTCGTATCCGGAGATTCGTTCAGCGCCCTGGTTCCAGTACTGAATCCTGCGTTTGAGGTCTACGAAATACACACCGTCGTGCAACCCGTCCAGAAGATTGCTGTAGAAATCGTCGTTGTATCGCACGCGCCCCCCCCTGGACCTGTTGAGTCCGTTACGGTGCGAACCGCTTTACTGTATTTATTACTCTGACATGAAACGGACAGGGGATCAACCATCGTCTGATGACCCCAATCTCGCCCAATCCGTCCAACGTCCGCACCAATTCCACCAGGCCCAGTGCAACGGGAAATCGCGCTCAGAAATTAACCTGGGATGGGTAGTCAGGCACGCACAGAAATTAACCTGGGATGGAAAAAAGGACTGGAAAAAGGACTGGTAGTTACGAACGTCCGGAACCGGAATCGTTGGACAGTCACCATTTTTATGATGATAAAATATGGACAGGATTGAAGCCGTACCAAACAGGGGGATCTGATGAACGAAGTAGACCTGGATCGGCGGAAGTTCCTGAAGGTCGTTGGTTGGACCGTTGTAGCCGGACCGGCCATCGGCAAAGTGGGCCTGGGCTGTTCCCGCGGGACCAACGTCTCGGCGCCGTCGTCGCAACGCCTGAGGTGCCTGTACAATGGACACATACTGACAGCGCATCCCTACCGGGTCTCGGATCCGAATGACCCGGAAGAAAGGCATCGCCTGTACGCGGTCCACGCAGTGCTGGTGGATCCCGAAACCGGGAGGATAGCCGGGGTCTACCCTCCCCTGGACGACGACCCGACGGTTGGCCTTGCAAGGGCCCTGCCCATTGAAGAAATCCCCAGTCTGCTGACGGACGAGGCCCCAATCCCCCCGGGGCTGACGGAGCCGCAGATCCGTGAAATCTGGCGGATGATGGGTCTGGTGGAAAACGAGCCAGATGAGGGGGACTATGTTGATCTTGATGGCGCCGTGGTGACTCCTGGCCTTATCGACGACCACTTTCACGTGTCCAGTTGGTCCAAGAAGCTGCCGGACAAGGACCAGCGGTTCGGGTTCTACGCGGACATCGGCGACCCGAAGTACTACACTGACACGGCCACCTGGGGTCGTGTCGCCCCGAGGGTTTCCCTGTGGTCCATTCTGGCCGACGTCAATCCATGGCTGGCGCAGGAGGGCCGTGACCGCGTATATCTGCACGGCCTGTGGACCACCCAGATCGACGATGAGCCCGACAGAACGTTCTTGTTCAAGGCCGTGGGTTCCTGCGAGGCGTCGGAATACAACCTCGACTACCTGCCCAACCGGATCGGACAGGCCCCGGCCGGGTTCCAGGCCCCTGTCGAGACGGCGTCCGACCCATCCACCTGGCCCGCCATGGACTATGACACCGCCGCGGCCCTCTTGGTGCACACCAGCGGCCAGGCGTGCTGGTACAACTCGGCGCTGCTGGAGCGGTTCAACCAGCACCAGGAAACCGTGGAAGGCGCGCGTTTCCAAGAGATACGACTGTCCGCCTGGTCGCGCCCCGTTTCCCCCGATGAGGACCCTGCATGGACATTCACTTTCGAGGGGCCGTCCCCGGACGTGGACGCCTTGAGGGCCATGGGCCTGCCCGCCCCTGTGGACGTGGTCGTAGAGAGCGCCCCCGGGGGGGCCGCCCACGTACCCTTCATGGTCGTCAGTGCCGATGAAGTCGGGTTCCACGGGGTCCCCATGCTTTCCACGGTGGCCGACAGGTTGCTTGTCGTTCCCGACACACCCGTGCGCGTTGTTCCTTTCTACCGGACCATCGTGCCATGCATATCGGATGATGCATGGTCGTCGGCAGCCTCCTTCTGGGGTGAGGCCCAGACGAACGAGGCCCTTGCCTATGGTTTCTGGGACCCTCGAAAAAATCCCCACGGCACCAACTGGTACAATGGCTCTGAACGCGGATTGATCCAGTACTTTCACGACGGCGAGTTCGGCAAGGGCTTCTGGCGACCGGACGGGTACGCCGAACACTACGTGATGCGGGACATGCTCTCGACCCTGGTGGTGGATCCGCCAACGGTAGAGGATGGGATGAGATTCAGGCGTAATCTGGCCCGTTGGTGCCATCGTCACGGCCTGACCGCCATGCAGGACATCATGTTCTACCGGCGGAACACGTCCACCCAGGAGTTCGATTCATGTCTGGGCCTGTCCTACGACCATCGACAGGTGCCGGGCGACGACTTCTATGCGGTCCACGGACTGGACGACTCGGTGCCCACCGGGGACTTCAACCTGCGGCTCGGTATGTACTATTACATCGAAAACGCGGCCGGGCTTGATGAGGTCATGGGCCTCGCAGCGGACCCTGACGTGGGATTCGACGTACAACGCCTGCGCCCTCCCGACGGCCATCCGGACGGACCCGGGTGGGTGCGATGGCTTGGCTGGAAGCTCCAGCTTGACGGCGGGACCGGGGCGAGAACCTTGTTCAGCAATGCCCCGCTGGCAAAGCCGAGGCGCGACGATCCGGTCAAGGTCAAGGATGAAGACGGGAACGACATCGTATTCAGCAATCATGGGTTCGGGCTGCTGACCATGACCAACGACCAGGAACAGGAGTTCACCAGCCGGGAGTCGGCCGTCCTGTACTGGCTGGTCCGGGAATCGGACCCTGCGTCTTCATTCCACAACCCCGCCATCGGGACCGACTGGTCGTTCCTGCGCCGGGGGGTGGTCCGCTGGCTGGACCTGACCGTGGACACCGACGCATTACGAGCGGACGTGATTGCCATGAACAGGCAGGCGTGGCCGAAAAAGTTGCTGTTGTCCGACTTGGACCCGGCGGGCGTGTTCGCGGCCAAGGTAAAGGCCCTTGTCGATCAGGTTCAGAGCGGGTACAGGCGGACCCTGATTGCGCTCATCCGGATCTGGGTATCCCGCACCAGCCTTCCAGAGGGCGCCCCGGACCTGCCGGCGCAGACTGTGTGCCACTGTATCGGGGACGGGGCCGTGGACCTGTACGTGCGCGCCATTCGACAGCTTCGTGACGAGGTCGAGACCCTGCCGAACGACTATGAAGCCCTGCCGGACCACTGGAAGGACGCGGTCAGGGTGGATACGGACCTGTCGCGCGTGCGTTCGAAATTCCAGGACGAGCGCTTCCGGGTGGAACACCTGCTAAATGTATCGCCCATCGTAATGGAGGACGTGACCGGACGGGACCATGGCCTGAACACCGACAATGCGCCTGGCACGAGCAACGTCGTCTTTTCGACCCAGCCGGTGCTGCTGGTCCTGGACGGCGACGCCATCAGGATGCGGGCTTTCCCGGACGCCCAGGAACTGTGGGAGATCCCGCACGAGGGCGATGATGCATTCTGGGAGGGCGTGCCCGAGCGTCCACGGGTCGAACACTGTATGCCGTGCCCCCTTTTCATGGACCGGGGCGTCCCGTTCACGGTGAACACTGATCCGCCTTCGCAGCGGGACCCCAGACCCGCTTTGACGGTCATTGGATCGGTTGCACGCACTCCCCTGGAGATCAACCCCCAGGATTGGCTGGATCGGGTCCCGGGCAGGTCCCCTGAAGACTGGCCGCCTGACTACCTGGCGGGGCGCGTGTATGCCCCACTGGGCCTGAGTGCTTCGGGCAACCCCATGCAGCTTTCGGTGCAGCAGACACTGTGCTCCATGACATTCTGGGCCGCCTATGTAGCGGGATTGGACCGCGAGATGGGCGCGGTGGCCGTTCCAAGGGCCGGTTCATCCGACCCGGGCTGGTTTGCGGACCTCGTGGTCTGGCGAAGCAATCCATTGGCCATCAAGGGTCCGGCCGGGATGAACCTGGAGGACCTGGGCCGCAACGCAGGGGACGTGGACGACATGGATCGGATAGAAACGGTAAACACCTTCATACGCAAGTTCCGACCGGCGACGACCCTGGTGGGTGGAGTGCCCGTGTATCAGGCCGAAACCTGACGTAGCCGGCCCGCCATCCGGCCGACGCACGCCATGAAAACCATGTTCCTGTTTCCGGCCCTTCTGGACCCTGCCGAATGTCTCTTTCCGTACGGTCAGCGGGTGCTTATGTTTTCACACTTACTTCCTTACTTCCCGTCCCAGGTTGGTTTTCGAGGCCGGATTCTCGCCCGGGAAATTAACCTGGGAGGGGTTTTGGGAATTTTCCGAGTTAAGTTCTGGACCCTGCCGAATCTCTGCGAGAATGGGACGGTTTGTCCGTAATTCAGCCTATAGGCAGAACCAGCAGCAGGCGAAATCGGACGGGGCGCAGAAGCCGGCGCCTCCCGGGGGTTTCTGGCATAGGGGCCGATCTGGGTCCAGGCAGTCCGCGTCATCCTTGCACTTGG
>JAADHL010000292.1 GCA_013151875.1 Deltaproteobacteria bacterium | reverse complement strand
AAGGCGGTCATGGCAGGCGTGGCGCCGGACATCGTAGACGACGCCTCCGTTTCCGAAATCCTGCCGGTCGGGACCCTTGCAATGATGGATTCCATCGGGCTGGACACGGTGCATGCGGCGGTCATTCAGTACACGGCAAGAATGCCCGAGGCCGAGGCTCAGGCGTTGACCCCGCTGAGGGAGGGACTGAAGGTCCTTGTCGACATGGGCAAGCACGGCGCGAAAAACAGAGACGGCATACTGAGGGGCCGACCCTTGCCATGGACGCTGGATGACCCTCCCGAACTCGACCCCGGATTTACAAACCGGATTGCCGCGCTGTTCAGGGAGACCTGCGAGGCATTCGTGCGCGAGGGACTGATGGACCGTGGCTCACTGGGGTTGGTGCTTGACGGATTGCTGGGCGTAACCGCACCATGGGTCCAGGAGGTAGGCCCTTGATAGCGGATTTTTCGAAAGACGGCGCCTTGGGCCTGCTGACCCTGGACTCACCCCCTTCCAATTCGCTGGCGTCCCCCGTTTTCACCGACCGGAAAGAACTGGCTGCCTTCCTGGCGGACCCCGCGTTAAAGGGCGTGATCGTGACGGGACGCGGCAGACACTTCTGCGGAGGCGCGGATCGCGTGGCGCTGGAATCAGCGATGGAGGACCCCGACCGCCTGGCTGCGGACCTGGCCAAGGGCAAGGAACTCCTGGACATCATCTCGTTCGCCCTGGTCCCGGTGGTGGCCGCCATCAGGGGCCAGTGTCTGGGGGGCGGGCTCGAGATCGCGTTGGCCTGCCATTTCCGCATAGCCGCCGGTTCGGCCTTGTTCGGCTTTCCGGAGGCCACGATGGGTCTGCTGCCTGGGTTGGGCGGGACCCAGGCAAACCCGGGGAGGATGCGCAGACAAGCCTTGATCGACCTGGTTCTCTCTGGGCGCATGGTCGGGGCGGATGAGGCCCTGGAAATGGGTCTGGTCGATCGTGTCGTGGCAAAATCGAAGGTCGAAGACGCCGCACGCGAACGCATCGACGAACTGACCGGGCGGAGGCCGGCCGCCGTTGTCAGGGCAATAATGGAGTCCATTCACAATGCCAGACGCATGGACCGTGACGCGGCCCTCAAACGCGAAACCATTCTGTTCCGGGAACTCGTGAAGAGGAAGTCATGAGCGCGTCGGGTCCGGTGATCACATGCCTGAGATCAGTGGCGATTGAGGAAGTCCGCAAAGACAGGCTGGGAACGCTGGAAAGGCATTTCACCCCATCGGAGCGCGCCGCCGTGAAAGGCCGTGCCGCGCCGACCGTGGCGGGAATGCTGGCGCTCAAGCTGGCCGTTCGGGCCCTGTCGGGTCGGGTGGGAATCAGGGAGGTTCCGCAAACCAGGGAAATCGAATTGGGCCATGAAAGCGACGGGCGTCCACTGGTGAGGGTGTTCCCAGGTTGGAGCGGGTCAGGTTTCGGCGGGTCGATGTTCGTGTCCATTTCTCACGACCAGCAAAATGCCTGGGGCGTAGCGACGCTTCAACAAGGTGAAAAGGTCTGATGTTGGAACGGCTGACACTCGAAAAAGCAGGCGACATTGCCACCCTGTTCCTGGATGCGCCCCCTCAGAATCGGATGGACGGGGTCTTTTTTCATGAATTGAGGACAATCACCCGCAATGTTTTGCCCGGACTGGACACGCTTGGCCTGGTGGTGCGCGGCCGGGGCCGCCACTTCAGCAGCGGCGCCGACGTAGAGGAACTGCTTACCACGCCACAAAGCGATCTCCCCGACAATCGCGAGGCACTGACCGCCCTGGAGTCCCTGCCATACCCGGTCGTGGCCGCAATAGACGGCGCGTGCTTTGGCAGCGGACTCGAACTGGCGCTTACCTGCCGCGCGCGCCTGGCTACCGGAAACGCTCTTCTGGGCCTGCCCGAGGTAACCTTCGACCTGATGCCGGGGTGCGGAGGCACGATACGCCTCGGGGAGACGGTCGGGCTCGGACCCGCCATCGATATGACCCTTTCGGGCCGCTTCCTGGATGCAAAAGAGGCCCGCTGGATCGGTCTGGTGGACGCGGTCGTACCCAGAAAGGAACTGGACGCCGCTGCAGCCAGGTTGGTGCGCGCCCTGGCGTCCGATGTCACATGGAAAAGGAATCGGGTGGCAAGGTGAAGATACTCCTGGTCAATCCCCCGCGTTCGCCGGCGAACCAGATCCTGGAATACGCGCCCGAGGAGGCCCGGCGCTTCATCCACCGTCGACTGGTGGGCCCCCCTCTTGGACTGCTCACGATCTCCGCGTCCGTGCCTGACCACGACGTGGAACTACTCGAACTGAAAGGTGAGTACGATCTACATCCTGATGCTCCTCAACCGGCTGTCCTGGTGCGGCGAGCCATGAAAAAGGACCCGCCCGACATTGTGGGCACCACGACCATCGCATCCGAATTCGACGCCGCAATTGACATACTGCGCGCCGCCAAGTCCGAGGACCCGAACGTGACCACGGTGGCTGGTGGCCTGCACGCGACCCTCTGTCCGCACGACTTCGACGACCCGGCCGTTGACGTGGTCTGTCCTGGTGACGCGGTCAAGTCGTTTCCGGCGCTGATCGAAGCCCTGGAAAAAGGCCGTGAACTGGATTCGGTTGGGGGCATCCGTTTCAGGTCCGACGGCGTGCTCCGGGATTCCGCCGCGCCTCCCATCCCCTGCGACCCCGCCGGCGTCGATTTCCTTGTCCCAGAGAGGTGGAGGCTGGAGAGGTGGAAATCCACTTACCATGTTGGGGGAAACCCCATGAACCACACCTACCTATACACGTCTCTCGGGTGCACATCCAGGTGCTCGTTCTGCTCTATCTGGCCGATGCGGGGAGGCGCGTTTTGCCAGCGGGAAGTCGAAAGCATCGTGGAAGAACTGAAAACCCTGGACGACTACGGGGTTGTTCGCTTCTCGGACGCCAACACCGTGGTGGACGTTGGGTGGACCGAAAGCCTCCTGGATAGTCTGGAACGGGNNNGATCCACAAGTTCTTCGTCATGGACCTGCGCATGGACACCGCGGCCAGGCACCCGCGCCTCGTCGAAAGGCTGGCAGGAGTCGGCCTCAAGGTGGTGATCACGGGCGTGGAGTCACCCAGACCCGAGGAACTGAAGAAATACAACAAAAAGCTGGAGGTAGCGGAAATCCGCGAGGGCATCAGAGTCTGCCACGCGAACGGCATCATGCTGCGGGCCAACTACGTGATCCCGCCCGACTACGTGGCCGATGACTTCGATTCACTGGCGGAGTTCGCTGCCGAGAACTCTACCTCGTACGCGGGCTACACGATCCTGACGCCCATGCCCGGCACCGCCCTTTACAGGCAAATGGAGCCGGAAATAATCGACCACGACCTATCGAAGTACAACTTCTTCAACCAGGTCCTGCGCACCCGCCTCCCACGCGAGGATTTCCTCAATTCCGTCGGCGGACTGTGGAGCATCCGCACCGGCACGCATGTGCTGTCATGACCATGCGGTAGAATACACGCTGGACTGGAAACATGACCGCGGTTTCGCAAAAGGAATAAGCATGAATTCGTATCTGACGGCAGGTGTGGCAATGGCCGCGGCCATCTGGGCTCTGGCTGGATGCGGCGGGTCCTCGGGTGTGCCGATCGGCAACGACCCTGGCCTGGACGCC
>JAADHL010000187.1 GCA_013151875.1 Deltaproteobacteria bacterium | reverse complement strand
AATCACCAAGGTCGTCGAGGGCCCTGACTCCCTCACGATCAGGTTCAAGGGAACGGGCGAGGCCCTGCCTTTCACAAATGCGGATGGACAGTCCTGCACCTTCAAATACATGCTGCTGGAGCCGCAGATCAGCGGGACCGGAAAATACAGCGAATTGACGCTCGAATACTGAGTGATGCGCATTGTTTCTGAGCCTGCTGTCAAAACGAAGGGCCTCGAGGCCCGTCTTATCCCTTGAGGGACAAAGCGACGAGGACCTGTATCGTCGCTTCGCCGGCGGAGAGGAGCGCGCCTTCAGGGTCCTTCTTGACCGCCATGGAGACAAAGTGCTTGGCTATCTGACCAGGTTCTTCGGGGACCGCGAACTGGCCACTGACCTGACCCAGGACGTGTTCATGCGCGTAATCAGGTCCGCCGGGCGCTTCAGGGGGGACAGTTCGTTCACCACGTTCCTGTACAGGATTGTCAGGAACCTCTGCGTGGATGTGATGAGGTCCCGCGCCGCCCATCCCGATTCCAGGGCCGCTTCCCTGGAACGGACGGCCGGCCCGGACGATCGACCGCTCGCGGAAACGATACCTGGACGAGAACCGGACGGTGAGGACCGTGCCTTGTCGGGCGAACTTTCGAGGGCGCTCGCGAAGGGCCTCGAACGCTTGCCTCCGGAGCAACGCGAGGTGTTCCTGATGCGCGAGGTGGAAGGTCTCAGATTCGCTGAAATAGCGTCCATACTGGATGTCAACGAAAACACCGTTAAAAGCAGGATGCACTATGCCGTGGTCAGCCTCAGAAAGGCGCTGGCCGCTTTCAGGGAAGGACCATGACCAGTCAAGAGGCCGAAAATCTGGTGCTCGACTACGTTTACGGCGAACTGTCCGCGGACAGGAAGGCGGAATTCGAGTCCTTCATGGCAAGGGATGAAGGTCTGCGCGCCGAGGTCGAGTCCCTGATGGACGTGAGGCGGGCCGCGGCCTCTTTGGAACCGGTGCGCCTCCCGCGCGAGGTCCGCAAGACCCTGATCAGGGCCGCTGAGCGCAAGGTCGCCAAGCCATCCTTCCTTGATGGCGATCTGTTGACTGTATTTGAAAGGTTCTTTCTTTCGCCGGCCTTTACCGGCGCTTTGGTGGTCGTGGTCGCGCTGGGAGTCGGCGTCCAACTCATCCTTGAAACCGGCATTGACGACCGCATAACCAGGATCGAGAAAGGTGAAAGGGATTCAGTCCATCGAATGCCGCTTGGCCGGGCCGACGATGATAGGGAATCATTCGCCCCACGGCCCCTGCAACCCTCCGCCGAAAAGGCGCCCAAGGCGGATGTCTCCACCACGGCGGAAGCATTGCCCAAGAAGGTCCGTCGACGCAAAAGGCTCGCGGCCAGAAAACCGAGACCGAAAGCCGCCGCAACGGCTTCAGCAGGGACGTCACAGAAAAAAGTCATGGCGCAGAAAGCTCGGACTACAGCGGACAAGGCCGCGAAATTAAAGGAAACGGTCGGCGCAGGATCTGGTGGTTATGGTCGCATCGCCGCAAAATCGGCTCCCACAGGTCCCGGGCGCGGGAAATCGATCACGATCGACAAGAACATTATCGGTTCCATGGCGTCTGCGCCACGCGAAAACCAGGCCAGGGAAGGCGGTGACGCAGTTTCGGCAGGGACAGGCGCGAGGTATATCGAAGCCGACATGACGACCGCCGGTCTCGCAAAGGAAGAGTCGCCTGACCGCGACAAGGAAAGATTGGCCGATGGGATCGATGGCCTGAACGGCGCCGGATCGCTGCGGGCACAGGGTGACGATGCGGGCTCCCTGGCGGCTTACATGGCCGCAATCTCGAAAGGCGATCTGAAAGGCAGCAGACTTGCGGATGCCCTGTACCGGGCCGCCGACCTGGCCCTACGGTTGGGCAGAATCGAAGTCGCAAGGACATTCATCAAGCGTCTGGCCGGTCTGCCCGATGGCGAATCCAGGGCAAAAAAACTACAAGAAAAGCTGAAAGGGAAACTGAAACCGGACAAAGCACGGTAGGCAGCCAGTTGAACGTCTTCGAGATATTCGCGAGCATCCAGGGGGAGTCCACCAGGGCGGGAGAGGCGACGGTCTTTGTTCGCCTGGCCGGCTGCAATCTGGACTGCGCCTGGTGCGACACCCCCCTTGCAAGGACGGGCGCGGGGACATCCATGGGGATGGAACGCATCATCAAGGAGGCATTGGCCCCCGGTCTGCCTCAGGTGTGCGTTACCGGCGGCGAGCCCCTCTTACAGAAAGAGACGCCTGAACTGCTGAACAGGCTCGTGGCTTCAGGACGCACGACGGTCCTCATGACCAACGGCTCTTTGCCCTTTGGCCGTGTCCCGGAAGGTGTAGTCAAGGTAGTGGACATCAAGACACCATGGGTCCACGACAACCCGCCTGAAACATCGGACGCGTTGATGCGACCCCCACACTTTCCCGAATCCAACCTGGGACTGTTGGGTCCAATGGACGAGGTGAAGTTCGTAGTCCGGTCAAGGGCGGAATTCGAATGGATCTGCGAGTGGAGTCGGTCCATGGGCCTGTTCGACAGGGTGGCTGCGGTGCTGGTGGGTCCCGTCTGGGGCGAACTGGACCCGGGTGTACTGGTAGACTGGATGATCGAGGCGCGCCTGCCCCTGCGCCTGAACCTACAGTGGCACAAGATCATCTGGGGCGAGGATACCGGATTGTAATAGAACGGCATGCCTTTGCGCGGCCGGTCCCAGGGGCGGCCCCCCAAGGCCGTCCGCAGTCGTCGTTCGACGCTTTTCGTTCGACGCGGGGACTTGCTCTTGAGCAAGACCCATGAGCGGGATAGAGTGTCCGTGGGACAAACAGGTGTTTGCGCGTGAGTAAGCTTGTGGTCGTCGGAGGCGGGATATCCGGGCTCGCCACGGCATTTCTGGCCTCCCGGGAATCCGAACGGTCGGGTTTGCCGCTGGAGGTAACGGTACTGGAATCCAACTCAAGGCCCGGCGGCAAGATGTTCAGCGAGC
>JAADHL010000298.1 GCA_013151875.1 Deltaproteobacteria bacterium | reverse complement strand
CGAGAGGTCCGACAAGCTGCGGGTCCGCGCCCCTGTTCATGTTGCTGACCTTGGTCGCCATGGCCCGTTTATTCAGAAGAAGTGATGCTTGAAAAGATATATCGGAAAGCTGCGCAATTACTGAATAAAGCTGAGGCTCTACTGGTTACAGCCGGAGCAGGTATGGGCGTGGACTCTGGCCTCCCCGACTTCAGGGGCGACCAGGGTTTCTGGAGGGCTTATCCCCCGTATGAACGCCTGAACATCTCGTTCGTGGACGCGGCGAATCCACGGCACTTCAGCGAGGATCCCGCGTTCGGTTGGGGGTTCTACGGCCATCGCGCCAACCTATATCGCAACACCGTTCCCCACGCGGGCTTCGGCATCATTCGAGCCTGGATCCAACGGTTCGATCCGGACTGGTTCGTGGTCACCTCCAACGTGGACGGCCAGTTCCAGAAGGCCGGGTTCGACGGGGATCGCGTATGCGAGGTTCACGGGTCCATTCATCACCTTCAGTGCACGGTTCCGTGCTGTGACTCGATTTGGGAAAACAAAGAGGAATTCACCGTGGACATGGGCACGATGCGCGCGGATCACGTGCCCCGCTGCCCGGAATGCGGGGCAGTGGCCCGCCCCAACATCCTGATGTTCGGGGACTGGTCCTGGCTGGGGGGGCGGAGCGAGTCCCAGAGACGTCGCCTCGATGCCTTTCTGACCCGTTGCGCCGGCAGACGCCTGCTGATCCTGGAAATGGGCGCGGGCACATCCATCCCCACGATTCGAAACCTGGGACAAAGGGTGGGCTCGCGCGAGGGGGCGCTGCTGGTGAGGATCAATCCACGCGAACCCGTTGTGCGCACGCCCCATCTGTCGCTGCCGGTGGGCGCCCTGGAGGGGTTGAAGGGCATCGACGGATTTCTTGAGTAACGGTGGCGTGGCGCGGCCGGATCCGGAACCGTGAGCCGGGGACTTCCGAGCTACAGCGCCCGTTCGATTTCCATGCGCTTGTCGGTGTCCAAATCGCCGATGAAGTAATTCACCACATTCAGTATGGATTCGTTGGAGAAGGGTTTTGTCATGTAGTAGGTGGCGCCGGAAGCATACCCTTGGAGCACGTCCTCATCCTGGGTCTTGGCAGTGAGCACTATGGTCGGCAGCTTGGCCTTCAGTTCAGGGTCCATGGACCTCAGGACGCCCATGCCGTCCACCAGCGGCATCAGCAGATCCAGGATCATCAGGTCGAAATTTTCCGTGGCCAGCCTTTCCAGGGCCGCTTTGCCGTTCTCCGCGGCCACGGCCACGAAGCCCTTCGATTCCAGAAAGATGCCCAGCGTGAACCTGATGTCAGGCTCATCATCGACTATCAAGATCTTCTTTGGCATTTCATCCCCCTGTTATGTACATAAATCATACCATCATCAGATGGCATCCGGCACCCCCTGCTCATTTTGAGCAATCTGCCTGCCTGAAAGAGCCGCCCCGCATTTGGGGCACTCGGACGGCCTCATGTCGTCGTTGTCCATGGCCAGGTTATAACAGGCCCCGCAGGACGGACAACTCAGCACCCTGAACCCCTGCATGGCCAGCAGTTCCTCGACGCGCTGTGAGTCGATGTAACCCATGCGAACCATGATCTGGCCCAATTCCACCTGGTCGCCGATCTCCCGCAGGCGCCTCTGGGCCTTCAGACACTCTGCGAACTGGGCCTTGGAGATGTCCCCGGCCCGCAGGGCCAGCGTGCCCAGCCTCGGCCTCGAAACATGATTGTCCCCTTTTTCATCTTTGGGGCTGGACGCTTCCCGATTCTGGGTCTGGAGGATCTCGTCGCGTTCGCGCGCGGTGATGAACCCGCCTTCAACCATGATTGCCCCGATATGCTTGGCGCGTGAGCTGCTCTTTCCCCAGTTTTCCACGGCCTTTTCCAACTGGTCCTCGGTGACGAAGCCTTTCTCCAGGGCGATTCTGCCGAACAGGCTGTCCGCAGACGTCTCTGAAATCGGCAGCGTGAAGCGGAAGGATGTCCCCTGGTCAGGCACCGAATTCACTGTTATTGCCCCACCCATCTTCTCGACGAAGGTCTTGCACACGTTGAGGCCCAGCCCGGTTCCGCGATACCCAGGGCCGGCCTGACGGTCCACCTGGAAGAATCGGTCCCACAGGTTGCGCAGCGATTCCTTCGGGATGCCCTTGCCGTTGTCCTTTACCGCTATTTCGATATAACCACCGTCGATTCGGGCCGCCTTGACATCGATTCTGATTCCGTCAGGGTTGTGGGAAATGGCATTATCCACCAGATTGGTGACGACCTGTCCGACCGCGTCCGGATCCGCAAAGGCCGCCAATCCCCCCGCGACCTCCAGATGCAGTTCATCGCCCTGGTGCCGGGCCTTGTGTCTCAGCAGTTCGACGACCGGACCCAGCATCTCGGCGACATCCACTTCGACGGCATTGACCTTGTAGCTGCCCGCGTCCAGGCGAGACAGGGTCAGAACGTCCGTGGCGAAACGCGCAAGGCGCTGGATGTTGCGTTCCATCATGTTCAATATTTCACGCTGGCGGTCGTTTATCTCGCCCAGGGTCCCGTCCAGCAGCATCTCTACCGCGGAACGCAAAGGGGTCATGGGTGTGCGCAGTTCGTGCGTCACGGTCTCGATCAGCTCGGCCTTCATGCGCTCCATCTCGCGCATCTCGTCCACAATCATGCGCTCGCCGTCCAGCTGGGACTGGAGGAGTTCGCTTTTCTTTCTGTCCGATATGTCGCGGGTGATGCCCCTGAAGCCGATCAGGGCGCCGGATGCGTCGAACTGGGGCACGCCGTTGGTTTCCAGGACCACCTTGTATCCCATCCTGGCCATTACAGTGGTTTCGATACCGGAAAATGCCTCGGACCTTTCGCCCAGGTCTTTCATCCGCGCGGCGAAAACCTCGACGTCTTCCACAGGCAGGAATTCCAGCGGACTTTTGCCTACCACGTCTTTCGGGTCATAGCCGAGGCCCTCTGTGACCTTCCGGCTGCAATACGTG
>JAADHL010000391.1 GCA_013151875.1 Deltaproteobacteria bacterium | reverse complement strand
TTGCGACGACGGCCTGGTCTACACCTTGAACGACATGTGTCAGGACGGGGTATGCGCCGGGGAACTCGCGCCGTGCTTTGACACGATCCAGTTCGGAGATGCTTTGCGGATCCAGTCCATGCTGGTCGGTGACGACGGTAATCCCGGACAGGGTCTGGACGTGGACGGCGACCCGGACACGTGCCAGCCCAGCGGCACCTACAGCGACGGATCGCCTATCTGTTCGGAAGGGATCGACAATAAGTTCGCCCTGGTGGACATCATAATGAACAAGGAGATTCCGGGGCAGATCGACGACGGCAGCATTCACTTCCTGCTCGAGTTCCAGGACTGGACGAACGACGGAACACCTTTTGAACTTTCCCTTCTGGACGGCAAGCCTGATCCGGCTGACCCTGGGTGCGACTTCAATCAGCCCGGTTGCCAGTTCCTGGCGGCTTTGTCGGGATTCGACGGCGAGTGCAATCGCGTCATGGGTTTCGACAACGCGACGATGAACGGATACCACGTCTCGGCCGGAGGGCCGGGGCACATAATCGCCATATCCATGCCTCTGCTGGGTGATCTGATCGTCCAGCTCACGATCTATCACGCCCGTCTTGAGGCCGACGTCACGGTTACGGACAACACGGTAACCGCGCTTACGGGGATCCTCGCCGGTGCGCTCAACAGGGACGAAATCATGGCCGCTATCGACCTGGTGCCCGAGGAGTCACTGCCCATGTCCAAGGACCAGATTATCGGGTTGCTCAACCTGTTGCTGACCCCGGACATAGACGTGGACGGCGACGGCACCGCTGAATCCATATCGCTTGGGCTTCTGATCGAGGCGGACGCCGCGACCATTACCGGCGTCTATTGACCTACCTGCGTCTAATGACCTACCTGGGATTCGCGGCAGACAGGGCTCAGGGGACAATTCGGGCAGGTTGTTTCGTGAAAGCGCCCCCGACAACCGCCCGATATCCCCAGGTGGGAAAGGGCGAAGTCAAACCTGACCGGGTCCTCCCTGTCATACCTGCGTAAGGCATCGGTCAATTGGATGGCGTCCTTCAACCTGGGACCCGACCTGCGCGTGGGAAGCAGGCCAAGGAAACGGGCGATACGAAAGACATGCGTATCCAGCGGAATGATCAGTGACCCGGTGGGCACATTGGTCCACAGACCCAGGTCGATCCCATCATCGCGCACCATCCAGCGTAGAAACATGTTGAGCCGCTTGAGGGGGCTGCCCGCGCGCACCGACGCCAGCAGGAAACCTGGGCCGGGGAGAGAAGTTTCAATATCCGCGGGCCATATTCCGAACAGAAGGGATTCCAGCCCATCGACAATATTCCCATTCGTGCACAAGCCGCGGTCGAATGAGGGTTTAAGGCCTCCGTCACGACGCAGGAGGCACGCAATCCCGTGTAAGAGCGAGGCGGTTTCACCCTCGCCCACGAAGCGGTGCCTGATTCCGGAACCGACCGCCATGCATCCCTTTTCATCCAGCCCGGCGATACGGGATGCGGGACTTTGCCCCAGGCGGTCCCTCAGACATGCCAACTTGGCCATAAATGCCTGAACACGCCCGAACGCGAATGCCGCGGCAATGAACCCCATCACCTCCCGGTCCAGGGCATCGCTGTAAGCGGTCGGCACTGACAAAGGGTCGTCCGCAACGCTGTCCGCGTTATGAAAGCGTTGATACACCGCTTCCAAAAAAGGCCCAAGATCCGTATCGGTCAGGTCCGTATCGGTCGGGTCCGTGTCAGTCCTGCTCATTGGTATTCGCACACCATGCCCCCAGGGAGGCCCTCCCTGTCTATCCTGCGATAAAGGGTGATGGGATAACCCCTGAAATGATTCAACTTCATGTCCATGAACTGCTGATCGCGCTTGAAGTTCGCGCGGATGAACGAGTTCGCCTCCATGAAACGCCTGGTGAACTTGGACCTGGGCGCCGAAACGATATAACGGACCTTGTCGGCACACACCTCGTTGAAAAAGTCCCGCTCGGTGAGCACGCCCGCCTTGAATCGCTTGCTGTTGGTGTCCGCCTCGTCCCCTGCCATCCGGCGACCGGCAACCAAGGCCACCAGCGGAGCGATGGTGGAAGCGCCGGTGATGGTTTCTTCCGGTTTTGTGTGCCCCCTTACGTAATCGGCAATCCGGTACACCTCGGAAAAGGTCAGGCGCTTGTTCCACACGTAGTGCCGGTAGTACGGCGTGACCTCGCCCTTGACGCGCCGGTCACTGAAGAACAAGAACCTGGACAGGCCGGCCAGGGCAGCAGGCACATCAGGCTTTCGCCAATCATACTCGACCACTTTACCGGCGTTGGCCGCGCTGGATTCCCGGGGCCACAGAACCTGGTTCAGGTGCCGGGCCCATGCGCCGTGCAGGCTGAAGGCGCCAATCAGGACAATGGGCAATACCAGCCCCTTGAGGGTTGCTGCATCACGGGCCGCGCTGTAGACGCGAAGCATGAAGAAGGCGGCCGGGACCGCCATGAAGGCCATCAACGGTACGGCATAGAAATCGTAGAATTCGTTCAAGGCCGCGTATTCGCAAAGAAACAGCACCGAGATGAGGGCCGTCAGCTTCAACAGACCCTCGGGCGTCCCGGACAGGAGGTCCGTGGGAGTCAACGGCGAGTACCAGGAAAACGAGTGCCGGGAAAGCCCCTGTTTTGCCTTTCGATTTTTTGCCTTCCGGCTCTTTACCCGCCCGTCATTTGCGCGGTCGCCTTTACCCCCGGACCTCCACCATGCGCCAGCCGACCGTCCCAGGATCAGGGCCACCGCCATCATGGAAGCCAGATAAACAGGGGCATGGTAATAAAGCGACTTTCCAAATCCCTTGGACGACAGATAGACGAAAAAATCCCGCACAAAGGCACCAATCATGGAAAACGGATTGGGCGAACCAAAAATTGGAACCCTGCCCGCCCCTTTCATTGGCTTGGCGAGATGATACGTAAATACTCCTTCAACGAAACCCGAGCCGCCCAGGACTGCAAATGGCAGCATCACC
>JAADHL010000146.1 GCA_013151875.1 Deltaproteobacteria bacterium | reverse complement strand
GCGCTGCTGTTCGGCCTGGGTTTCACCAGGGTCAGCGTCGGCGTTCAGTCCTTCATCCAGCCGGAACTGGAGTTTCTGGGCAGGCGTCACAACGCGGCTCGCGCGGTAAGGTCCGTCAAGGAGCTGAGAGAAGCGGGCTTTACGAACATCGGCCTGGACCTCATTCAGGCGATGCCCGGCCAGACGGTGAAGGCACGCATGGAGTCCCTGGGTCGGGCCCTGGAATTGGGGCCGCAGCATATTTCATGTTACGAGCTGACGTTCGAGGACGGAACGCCCTTTGGAGATGCCAGGGAAAAGGGGCTCTTGACCCCTCCCAACCAGGATGACGCGGCCGAGGGTTTTCAGGCGACTTCACGGTTCATGCGGGAGCGGGGATTTGTTCATTACGAGGTGTCCAACTATGCCCTGGGTCCGCAGAACCGATCCAGGCACAACCGAAAGTATTGGGCGCATACGCCGTATCTGGGGCTGGGGCCCGCTGCCCATTCATTCGACGGTAGGCGCAGGTGGTGGAACGTGCCCGGCGTTGAGGAGTATGTCCGCCGTGCCGCCAACGGGTGGGATACCGTCCAAGGGTCCGAGTCGCTGACGGATGAACAGCTCAGGCTGGAGAGATTGGCCCTCGGCTTCAGGACAATGGAGGGCGTCGAGCGCGCCGACCTCGGAGACGGCGATTCGACCGAAAGCCTTCTGGCCAGGGTGCGTGATGAGGGCCTGGTTCTAATCGAGGGCGACCGCGTAAAGCCCACCGTGGACGGCATGAGGGTCGCGGATGGGCTGGCAAGGGGATTCATGAATGCATGATTGCCATGAGGAAAACTGTCGACGGGTCGGGAAAAGCGGCTGACATGGAAATCGAGGAAAAATACAGGCTGGATTCCTACGGCTATGACCTGCCGGATGGACTGATAGCCCAGGAACCCAGTGACAGGCGGGACGGGTCCAGGCTGATGGTGCTCGATCGCGAAAAGGAGGAAACGGGTCATTTCACTTTCTCCGACCTGCCGACGTTCCTGCGAACAGGCGATTGCCTGGTGGTGAACGAAACGCGGGTGGTTCCGGCGCGTCTGTTCGTCCGAAAGCCCACTGGCGGCCTGGTCGAGTTGTTGGCCGTCCGTTATCGTGAACGGGAATTCGACGCGATGTTCAGGACCCACCGTGGGCTGAAACACGGCCTGAAGCTGGGCATCCTGGACAGAAATGGGAACCCGGCAGGCGAGGAACTGATTGTCAAGCGCGTCCACGGTGACGGGACCGCAACGGTCGGGACCATCGGAAATCAGGGGCCGCGGGCGATCATGGACGCCTGGGGCAGGGTCCCGGTGCCGCCGTATATACGCAGGGACGACGACCTCAGGCACGAACTCGACTGCGAACGGTATCAGACCGTTTACGCCAGGCGGGAAGGCGCGGTGGCGGCCCCTACCGCCGGGCTTCACTTTACGGACGAGATACTGGCCCTGCTGGAGGCGAAGGGCGTTGATGTGGCAAGGGTCTGCCTCCACGTCGGCCCCGGTACGTTCAAGCCGATCAATTGCGACGACATCCGGGGACACCGTGTGGGCAGCGAGCAATATTCGGTCTCCCCTCGAGCGGCTGCGGCGATCAACCGGACAATCAAGAGGGGAGGGCGGGTCATCGCCGTGGGGACAACGGTGGTCCGGACGCTTGAGGCCTCGTGGGATGGGGCCGGTGTCGGACACGGGTCCGGCGAGACCGACCTTTTCATTCTGCCGGGTCATGATTTCAAGGCGGTCTCCGGCATGGTCACCAACTTCCATCTGCCGGGCTCTTCGCTGCTGGTGCTCGTCAGCGCCTTTTGTGGTCGCGGGCGGATCCTGGATGCCTACCGTTGCGCGGTGGAAATGGGGTATCGTTTCTATTCCTACGGCGACGCGATGTTGATTCTGTAAGAGGCGGTTCAACGGGATGTCCGAGGGTTTCAGTTTCGAAGTAGTCGGCCGGGACGCGGCCACGTCGGCCCGCCTGGGCCTGCTGAAGACGCCGCACGGTGAAATCAGGACGCCCGCCTTCATGCCGGTGGGCACGCTGGGCACGGTCAAGGGCCTGTTGCCCGAGCAGGTGTCGGGTGCCGGCTTCGGGCTCATTCTGGGCAACACCTATCATCTGGCACTGAGGCCCGGACCGGAGGTCATTGCCAGGCATGGGGGTCTGCACGGCTTCATGGGTTGGAACGGGGCCATCCTGACCGACTCTGGAGGTTTTCAGGTCTACAGCCTGGCAAAATTGAGGCGGGTCACGGACAAAGGGGTCGCCTTCAGGTCGCACATCGATGGTTCATTGCACGAGTTCACCCCGGAAAGCGTGGTCGGGATCCAGGAAATCCTCGGGTCGGACATAGCCATGGTGCTGGATGTCTGCCCCCCGTCCGGAGCGCCCAAGGATGAGATTGAGCGCGCGGTTGAGATCACCACCGCATGGGCCGCCCGCAGCCTCGAGGCCAGGTCCCGTCCGGATCAGGCCCTGTTCGGGATAGTTCAGGGCGGCCTGGACGCCGAACTCAGGGCCTCGCATGCCCAGGCAATCGGTTCAATGCCGTTCGAGGGGATCGCCATAGGCGGCCTGTCCGTCGGCGAGCCGCCGTCGCTGATGTATCCCGTGGCCAGGGATACCGCGGCGCGCCTTCCCCAGGATCGCCCCCGTTATCTGATGGGGGTAGGCATGCCCGTGGACCTGGTCCGCTGCTCCATGGTCGGGATCGACATGTTCGACTGCGTATTCCCCACGCGCGCGGGCAGGAACGGGCTGCTGCTCACTTCAAAGGGCAGGCTGGTGATGAAGAATGCCAGGTTCAGGGACGACACACGTCCCCCTGATCCCGAGTGCGAATGCCCGACCTGTTCGAAATTCTCGCGCGCGTACCTGCGGCACCTCTATGCAAGCGGCGAAATCCTGGGGCCCGTGCTGGGCACCATCCACAACCTCCATTTCTATTCGAGCCTGATGGAGCAGCTCAGGGATGCCGCGGCGGATGGGACGCTGGAATCCCTGG
>JAADHL010000393.1 GCA_013151875.1 Deltaproteobacteria bacterium | reverse complement strand
CAGGATCGAGAGGGACAGTCTGGGAGAGCGCCAGGTGCCCGCGGACGCCTACTATGGCATCCAGACATTGCGGGCCCTCGAGAATTTTCCCATAACCGACATCCCGATTTCGAATTTCCAATCCCTGATACGCGCCCTTGCTTCGGTCAAGCAGGCCGCTGCCATGGCCAACATGGGTCTGAGGCTCCTGGACGGCGACAAGGGGCAGGCCATCGTCGAGGCGTGCGTCGAGGTCCGCAACGGGCTCTTCGACGATCATTTCGTGGTGGACGTCATCCAGGGGGGCGCGGGCACCTCGACGAACATGAACGCCAACGAGGTGATCGCGAACAGGGCCCTCGAACGGCTGGGACATGAAAAGGGGGAATACGAATTCTGTCACCCCAACAACGACGTCAACATGTCCCAGTCCACGAACGACGTGTATCCCACGACGCTGAAGATAGCCACTGTGTGGGGAATAGACTCCCTGCTTGAGGCCATGGACGAACTCCGGGCGTCTTTCGCAAAGAAAGGGGTTGAGTTTCACGACGTCCTGAAGCTGGGACGCACCCAGTTGCAGGACGCCGTGCCCATGACCCTGGGGCAGTCGTTCGAGGCGTTCTCGGTGACCCTGTCCGAGGACATGACCAGGCTCGAAGAGGCCAAGCTTCTGCTGTACGAAATCAACCTCGGCGCCACTGCCATCGGCACGGGCCTCAACACCCTGGAGGGGTACTCCGGCAAGGCGTGCCAGCGTCTGGCCGAGATCACGGAATTGCCGCTGACCACGTCTTTGAATCTGGTGGAAGCCACGTCCGACGTTGGCGCCTTCGTCCAGCTTTCAGGGGTCCTTAAGAGGATCGCGGTCAAGCTGTCCAAGGTCTGTAACGACCTGCGCCTGCTGTCGTCGGGACCCAGGGCCGGACTGAACGAGATCAACCTGCCTTCGGTTCAACCCGGGTCCACGATCATGCCCGGCAAGGTCAATCCCGTGATCCCGGAAGTGGTCAACCAGGTGTGCTTCCAGGTCATAGGAAACGACGTGACCATCAGCATGGCGGCTGAGGCCGGTCAACTGGAGTTGAACGCCTTCGAGCCGGTGATGGGGTTCAACCTGTTCCAGTCCATACACACGCTCAAGCGGGCCATGCGGGTGCTGAGCGGGCGGTGCGTGGACGGCATCACAGCCAACGTGGACGAGTGCCGGACTCACCTGGAGCGGTCCATAGGGCTGGTTACGGCCCTGGCGCCCTATATCGGCTATGACGATGCCGCCGCGCTGGCCAAGGAGGCCCTGAAGACGGGGCGCACTGTGCGCGAACTCGCGATCGAAAGGGGCATCTACACCGAGGACCGGCTGGACCAGATCATGGACCCGGACAGGATGACCCGCCCCAGCGGCGATCCCAGATGATCGGCGACGCCCGCGGCCGCGGCTCTACTGAACGCCGTTCAGGACGTCCACCACCTGAAACACGTCGCCTATGGAATAGAAGTCCACGGCCACGAAGTTAGGCAGCCTGCCCGATTCCTTCATGCACTGTTCGGCCCGTTCAAGAAAGAACGGGTTTGCATTGGCCTGCGCCGCCAGTTCGGGTGACGCCAGCGGGTCGGTAAGGAAGTGATTCAGGATGAAAAGGGGATTGTCCGGTTTGCCGCGGTTGCGTTTGCACGTAAAGTCTTCGAGGCTCTGGTTGTCCCAGTCCGTCTCCCATGCGACGTCCCATACCTTCATGTACCAGTCGAGTTTTCCGGAAGCCTTGTCGGACAGGACCACCAGCCTGCGTCCCTCGGAGATCATCTGACGCAACGTGGGCCATGGGGCGCCCTTGTTCCCCAGGTGCACCATGTCCATCAGGCCGGCCTCCTGGAATGCGGCGGCGGTGTCCTTTTCAGAGACGTATGCCTCGAAAATGATCCCGAACACCTCGTTCGGGTTGTCGGACAGGAAGTCCCGGATCTCCTTCAACCCGTCCGCCAGGAGCTTTTTCCCCACCACGCAGTATCCATGGCACAGGTATGCGACCCCCTCGTCGTAGTGGGTGTCCAGCATCATGGCCCTAACGCCGTCCTCCATCTGCCGCCGCATGCTCTTGTAGTGGTTCGGAGCCAGAAATCCATCGTCCTCGTTGGCCATGGCGTTGTGAGTGGTGACAAAGGCGACCTCGTTGTAGCGGCGGTCGCACAGGACCGGGTGACCGTTGCAGGCCATGGGCGGCGTTGCATCGTAAGACGTGTCATCGCCGGCGCAGCCCTCTTCGTGGCCCAGATCGTGGATCACATCGTGGCTTATATCGTTGCCCTCGTCGATGTCCGCTTTGCCGGCGCCCGCGGACCCGCACCCCAGCACGCAGCACGCCGCTATTGAAAGCAACGGATTCGTACCCTCGAGGACATTGAACACGGTTTTCATCATGGCTTTTTGGCCGGATCGAGTTTCGATGTCGAAGGGCGGGGTGTCAAGAGATTTCGCGTCGGGTCAGGGCGCGGATTTCATAGATGAGGGTCAGGGGCTTTCCGCCCCTTATCACGGTCAGGGAAATGCGTTCTTCCTTTTTCAACTTTTTGTAGGCGTTCCTGGAGTCCGCGAAGTCCCGCAGGGGCATGCCGTTGACCGATACCAGGACATCGCCTCTTTTCAGTCCCATCCGATCGAACAGACCGCCGGCCTTGACGATGACCATCGTGAAACCTCTGATGTCGTCGTTGAATCCGGGCGGCAGGGCGAGTCCCTCGGAGGTGAAAGCCACGGGTTTATGGGCCGCGAGGTCCCGGATTCCAGGCGACAGGACGTAGCTGTTGTCGGACACCCTGACCACGACGGCCGGGTCCGCAAGAATGGACTCATCGGGCTGCTTTTTTTCCTTGGACGTTGCTTGGGCGGGTTTCTTTGAGGTCGAATCCGCTGTTTTTGAGGCCCGCGCCAGAACCCTGGTTGTCCTGGCCAGGTCTCCAGTGACCAACCGCACCAGGCGGCCCCCGGGATCGCCGCGCGCAAGGACCACTTTCATGGGTCCCTTCCTGGGCCTGCACCTCTGG
>JAADHL010000382.1 GCA_013151875.1 Deltaproteobacteria bacterium | reverse complement strand
CGTCAAAAAAGTCGTGTTCCTGGGGGACTCGGTCACTGTGGGCACGCCCAACGTGGAGCACCTCCTTTCCATCGATAATCAACACTTCTACCGCAACCTCCTGGCCGAGTGGCTCACGGACCACTTCAACCTTTCCCAGGGAGGACCTTTCGGTGGCTGGAACCAATGGAAAACCTATGACTATTTCACCGGCAAGGGGGGCAGGATGGAGGCCGGGGATTTCAAGAACTGCTCAAAATGGGGGGCGCGCACCGACGACCTGCTGCACGGAGGCGGGCAGATTCCGGAGTGCTTTCCCGACGGAGGCAGCCCCGAACGCACCCTGTTCATCTTCACGATGGGGGGCAACGACATCGCCAAGATCACCGAGGAGGGCGGAAAAGCCAGTCCGGACGAGGTCGCGGCGGGCTATCCAAAGGAATGGGAACTGGCGCACTCTACCGTTGATTACCTTGAGGAGGCCATCAAGTACATCAAGGACCCTGCCAACTTTCCCGGAGGGGCGTACGTCATCTACAACAACGGCTACGAGTTCACTGATTCCACCGGACAGACGGACTCATGCACGCCTCAGTACAAGCTGGACATCCCGGGAATCGGCCAGATCGACCTGTCCGAACTGGGCATCGACATGGCGGGACTCGCCGGCATGAACCCCTGGGAAAAGCCGGAAATCCAGGCCGAGATCGTTATCTGGATACTGGAACAGTACATGCGTATCGCGGTGGATTATCAGGTCGACATGATCTGGACCCTCGAGGCCTTCTGCGGCCACGGATACATAGCCACGGGTCCGAAGGCGGACACCCAGAACCAGTGCTACCTGGGACCGGACGCCGAACTGTGGTTCGACGTCACGTGCATTCACCCCAGCGTGGCCGGGCACCACGCCATGTACGAGATGTTCCGGGCAGTGGTCGAGGAATAGGGGCGCGCCCCAGGCGCCCGATCAAGACGAAGATTTCGGGGCCCGAAAATCAGGTGGCGCCGCCCGCATGCGCGGGATCGGATCTCTTGTTGAAGCGGCTGTCCTTCTTGTCCCGGTACTTGAGTTGGATGGCGAGGGCCTCGTCCGCTATCTCAAGGAATGAGTCCACGACCTCCGGATCGAAGTGAGCGCCGCGCCCCTTGATGATCATCTCAAACGCCTTTTCAGTGGGGAACGGCTCCTTGCGATACGGCCGGGCGGATGTCACCGCGTCAAAAAAGTCAGCCAACGCGGAAATACGCGCGTCAAGGGGAATCTCCTGGCCCTTCAGGCCCCGAGGATAGCCCTTTCCGTCCCAGCGTTCGTGGTGGTTCAGGGCGATCTTTTCGGCCATCTGAATGAATTCCGAGTCGGAACCCTCCAGGATCTGTCCACCAATCACGGTGTGCTGCTTCATCACCTCGCGTTCGGCCTGGTCCAGAGGGCCGGGTTTGAACAGGATGCTGTCAGGGGTGCCTATCTTGCCTATGTCGTGCATGGGCGCCGCGTAGCGGATGGACTCGGCCTTTTCGTCGCCCAGGCCCATGCTGCGGGCGATGGCCGCGGCATAGTGACTCATACGCAGAATATGGGCCCCGGTTTCCTCGTCCTTGTACTCCGCCGCCTTGGACAGCTTCAAAATGGTCTCGCGGGCGGCCTGGTTCACCTTGCGATGGGCGCGGCGCAACTGCTCGTTCCTGTCCTGTACCTGCGCCTCCAGTTCCATCTCGTGCAGCCGCATGTAGTCGTGATATGCCTTGACCTTGAGAAGGGAACCGACCCTGGCCTTTATCTCGGTCCTGCCCACGGGCTTGATCAGGAAATCGTCGACACCGGCCTCGAACGCGGTCACGCGGGCCTTTTCATCCTTGAGGCCCGAGACCATGACAATGGGGATAAAGCGAAACTCATCTTTCCCCTTTAGATTGCGGACCACCTCGTATCCGTCCATCTCGGGCATGATCACGTCCAGCAGGATCACGTCGGGTGGATTGTCCCGGACCTCGCGCATGGCCTCCAGCCCGTTCGACGCGGTGACCACCTCATGGCCCAGGGGCGCCAGGGCGGCCATCAGTATCCTGCGGTTGACCTCCTCGTCGTCAACAATCAGGATCCGCTTTCGCGCTTCACCGTTCATGACGCACCCCGTCTTTTTGGTTCCATCGGCAAATCCCACTGATAACTTCAGGGCCCGTAGGTCCAGGTGTTCCAGGCCAGCCCGAAAAAGGTGCTGGTAGCCGTCGAACTGCTCTTGTAGACCCTGATCTCGTATGTGACGTTCGGCTGGACGTCGAACTCCACGAACTCGTAGCTGTTGTCCCAGCTTGCGGACGTGGCCACCCAGCGACCGCCAGTGGACACGTAGATGTCCAGGTCCGCGTCCAGGGTGTCGGACGTACAGCTCGATGGATCGGACGCGTCCGTGCAGGACGCGGTGGAATCCCACGCCAGCACCACCCTCATGCGCTGGCCCGAGAACGGGTACCGCGCGTAATAGACCTCGTTGTAGTAGTTGTTGGTGAAGTCGCTGGAAAAGGTCATCGTGCCGTAGTCGAAACCCGCCTGCACCGGGGTGTTGCCCCCGTTCACCTTGTACGAGGACCCCGACATGGACATGGCCAGCTCTATGTTCATCTCGCCCGCCCCGTCCCGGTCGTCCGTGGTGTCGTTCAGGTTCAGGACAGGGCCGTCCACGTTCTCGTCCGCGGTGGCCATCAGGATGGCGCGCTGGACCTCTGGCCAGTACTTGAGGCTGGAATTGTTGTACTGCATCTGGGCCGCGGCGGCAGCGACCTGGGGCGCCGCCGCGCTGGTGCCGCTGCCGGTAACGCCCGCTGCGGTAACATTCACCGCGGGCGCCACCATCATGGGCAGCTCGCGGTCGTCGTGGAGCGTGTCCGGATTCTTGCTGGAGGTGTCGCTGTAAAGGGTGTCGTTGGACCTGGAGGAGTCCCCCTGGTCGTTGGACCCGCCCACGCATATCATGTTGTAACCCTTGTTGTAGGGCACCGAATCGTACCCAAAATTCCCGGACGCCCCCGCGATCAGGGGATA
>JAADHL010000103.1:2487-5511 GCA_013151875.1 Deltaproteobacteria bacterium | reverse complement strand
TGGACTACGCGGACGTGGATTTCCTGCTGAGGATCCTGTTCGATTCCCGTGTCGACAGGTTTGAAGCCAGGTGTTACTTCCTTCCCGGCTCCCGCTTGGTGGATGGACGGCTTGTAACCCTGTCCGTACCCCGGGACGCCACCTCGGAGTCGCTGCCTGCCCTGAGGGTTCAGGTGCCGGATGGGGTGCAGGCCTTTGTTCTGGGCCAGTCGTATCTTGACCGCGCCATCGGCCGCTATTGCTCCCTGTCCAGACCATCCGTGGACCCTTCCAGAATGGTGATGGACGAAAAGGTCCGCTCCCAGGCGCTAAAGGTCCTCGGGGCGACACGAGGCGACTCCGGATGCGGGCTTGCACTGGGGCTTTTCGGTCCACCGGGAACCGGCAAGTCGTTGTTCGCCGAGTTGGCCGCCAGCGTGTTGGACCGCCCCTTACTGACCGTGGATTCCCTCAAGCTGGATGCGGGTAATGGGGTTTCGGACGATTCCCTGAATGCGATCTTCGCCGAGGCCAGGATGTGGGGCGCCATCCTGGCTTTCGACCGTTGCGAGGCCCTGTTCAGCCGTGGGTTCCAGGGCAACAGATTGGCTGCGGCGGCCTATGGTCTGATGGAGTCTCATTCGGGCCCGATACTGCTGATGACGTCGGAACATCGAAAGCTGGACCCGTCGCTGGAACGTCATATCCTGTATCAGGTGGACCTGGAGCCCCCGGATGCGGGCAGCCGGGAACGTCTGTGGGGGATTCATCTTGCCGACGGCTGCGATGGAGGCGACTGTCAAGAGCAGATCCCCGATTTGGCCCTGACATTCGAACTGACCGGGGGCCAGATACGCAACGCGGTGTCGGTCGCGCGCGGACTTGCCGCGTCCAGGGGGGACGCCGCGCCCGACCACGAGGATCTGCTCGCGGGCGCCTGGGCACAGGTTCGGGCCGACATGGAGGAATACTCCAGAAAGCGGAAGATCCATCTTACCATGGACGACCTGATCCTGCCCGCGGCGGAAAAGAAGGCTGTCGAGGAAGTGCTGGACGCCGCACGCCACAGGTCTTTCATCATGACCAGGTGGGGGTTCGGCAAGCGTCTTACGACCGGCAGGGGACTCTGCTGTCTGTTCGTCGGGGACCCCGGCACGGGAAAGACGCTGTGCGCCGAGATACTGGGGGAGGCCCTGGGTTTGAACCTCTATCAGATCAGCATCCCGCGGATCATGTCGAAATATATCGGCGAGACGGAAAAGAACATCGAAAGGGTGTTTTCCACCGCGCGCGCCAACAATTCGATACTGCTGTTCGACGAGGCGGACGCCCTTTTCACCAGGCGCGTCAAGGTCGAAACCTCCGTGGACCGCTTCAGCAACATGGAGGTCAACCTGCTGATGCAGGAGATCGAGCGCTATGACGGGATAGTGATCCTGACCACCAACCTCGAAAAGAACATGGACAAGGCGTTCGAGCGCAGAATCCAGTTCAAGATACGCTTCCCATTCCCAGACAAGGAACACAGGACCCGGATATGGCGGGCGCTGATCCCGGCTGAATGCCCCCTGGACGACGGCATAGACTGGGACCTGGTGGGGGAAAGCTTCGAGTTGTCCGGGGGGAACATCAAAAACGCCATATTGCGCGCCGCCTACAAGGCCGCCAGTGACGGCAAGGCAATTGGGACGGACCACGTGGTGGCCGCCGCGGAGGCCGAGTGCCGCGCCTGCGGAAGGTTGTTCCGTGGTCTGAAGAACGGTGAGGATTGACATGGTTACGAGCGATTTCATTAAGGCGCTGCCCAAGACCGACCTCCACGTACACCTGGATGGGTCGCTGAGGGTGGAGACTCTGGTGGAACTGGCGCGGGAAAGGGGCGTGAAACTGCCTTCGATGACAAAGACGGGCCTGCGACGTCTGGTTTTCAAGGACCGCTATTCCAGCCTCAACGAGTACCTGAAGGGGTTTGCGCTCACCGTGGCGGTGATGCAGGACCCGGAGGCGATGGAGAGAATCGCGTACGAGCTGGCCGAGGACAATTACCAGGAAGGGGTGCGCTATTTCGAGATGCGTTTCGCCCCCCAGTTGCACGCCAACAAGAACATGGACATGAATACCGTTTTACGCGCGGTGAACCGGGGAATGAACAGGGCGACGCGCAGGGCCAACCGCAGGAAAGAGGTGCGTGAGGGGAGCGAGCCTGAATTCAATTACGCCATCACGGTCTGCGCGCTGCGCTATTTCAACGCGGAGATGTCGCCTTACTACAAGGACCTGTTCCGGGTTCATCCCTATACCCAGAAAGACCAGTTGTACGGCCTTGGTTCCCTGGAACTCGCTCAGGCGGCAGTGACTATCAGGGACAAGCTGGGCATACCCATCACTGGATTCGACCTGGCCGGGCGCGAGAAGGGTTTTCCGGCCGAGGATCACCGTATGGCCTATGAATTCGCGCATCGCAACTTCCTGAAAAAGACGGTGCACGCTGGTGAGGCCTACGGTCCGGAATCGATCTTTCAGGCCATTACCGACCTGCACGCCGACCGTATCGGTCACGGTTATTATCTGCTGAACCCCCGCATGATCAGGGCGCCGTCGATAAGGGACCCGATGGAATATGTCAGGGCGCTGGCCGAGTACATCGCCGACCGCAGGATCACCGTGGAGGTGTGCCTTACCAGCAACCTTCAGACCAACCCTCGGCTGAAGGATCTGTCGAAACACGCCTTCCGAGACATGCGCAAGCGGCGGCTGTCCACCACCTTGTGCACCGACAACCGCCTGATCTCGAACACCACGGTCACCAAGGAGGTCATGCTGGCGATAGAGAACTTTGGGCTTTCAGCCCAGGAATTGAAGCACATCATCATCTACGGGTTCAAGCGCAGCTTCTTTCCCGATTCCTACACCGTGAAACGTGACTATGTGCGCAAGATAATCGACTACTACGACGAGGTCGTCAACCGTCACACGGTGATCTGAGGAAAATGTTCGACCTCAAATCCGAATACAGGCCGGCGGGGGACCAGGTTTCGGCCATAA
>JAADHL010000103.1:0-2476 GCA_013151875.1 Deltaproteobacteria bacterium | reverse complement strand
CGAGTCCGGCCGCCGTGACCAGGTCCTGCTAGGGGGGACCGGCAGCGGCAAGACCTTCGCCATGGCCAACGTCATAGCCAAGGTCAACCGCCCTACCCTGGTAATGGCGCCCAACAAGACGCTGGCCGCGCAACTGTACGGGGAGTTCAAACAGTTCTTTCCAGACAACGCGGTCGAGTATTTCGTCAGCTACTACGACTACTACCAGCCGGAGGCCTACGTCCCCGCGTCGGACACGTATATCGAGAAGGACAGCAAGATCAACGACGAGATCGACCGCATGCGCCACAGCGCCACCCGCGCTCTTTTCGAAAGGGACGACGTTGTAATAGTGGCGTCCGTGTCATGCATCTACGGCCTGGGTTCGGCGGAGGCGTATCACGGACTGCTGATCTTTTTGGAGGCAGGGGGCGAATGCGACCGTGATGACCTGATGCGCAGGCTGGTGGACGTGCAATACACCCGCAACGATATTGGGTTCGAAAGGGGCACGTTCAGGGTAAGGGGCGACGTGGTCGAGATATTTCCACCCTACGAGGAGGCGGCGGCCGTCCGGGTGGACCTGTTCGGAGATACGGTGGAGTCCATACGCGAATTCGATCCGATTTCGGGAAAGGTGCAGAGGGAGCTTTCCAAGGTGGCCGTGTATCCGAACAGTCACTACGTCACGACCCCGGAAAGGATGCAGAAGGCAATCGTCGCAATCAGCGAGGAACTGGAGGCCCGCCTGGCCGAACTGGCGTCCGAGGGCAAGGTGCTGGAAGCGGCCCGACTGGAGCAGCGCACCCTGTCCGATCTGGAGTCCCTGGAGCAGTTCGGCAGCGTGCCCGGTATCGAAAATTATTCCAGGCACATGACAGGGCGGGCCAAGGGGGAGGCGCCTCCGACCCTGTTGGATTACTTTCCCAAAGGGTTTCTGTGCATCCTTGACGAGAGCCACCTGACGGTGCCGCAGATCATTGGAATGTTCCGCGGGGACCAGGCGCGAAAACGGACCCTGGTTGATTTCGGATTCCGGCTGCCGTCCGCCATGGACAATCGCCCCCTGTCCTTCGACGAATTCGACGCGCGGAGGGGATTGACCGTGTACGTGTCCGCCACGCCCGGTGACTACGAGATCGGGCTGGCCGGCCAGGACGGCGTTGCCGAGATGATCGTGCGGCCGACCGGCCTGCTGGAGCCCCTTATCGAAGTCAGGCCCGCCACCAACCAGGTGGACGACCTGCTGGACGAGGTCGTAAAGCACATCGAAGCCGGCAACAGGGTCCTGGTGACGACACTGACCAAGCGAATGGCCGAGCATCTGACGGAATACCTGGCCGAGGCGGACATCAAGGTCCGCTATCTGCATTCCGACATCGATACCCTGGAGAGAGTGGACATAATCAGGGACCTGCGCCTGGGGGTTTTCGATGTCCTTGTCGGAATCAATCTGCTGCGTGAGGGCCTTGACCTGCCCGAGGTGTCGCTGGTGGCGATCCTGGACGCGGACAAGGAAGGATACCTCCGCAGCTACAGGTCGCTGATTCAGACCTTCGGTCGCGCGGCGCGTAACGTGAACGGCACGGTCGTTCTTTATGCGGACAAGGTCACCAGGTCGATGCGGTCCGCGATTGACGAAACGCAGCGACGTCGTGAAAAACAGACCGAATACAACCTGGAACACGGTATCGAGCCGAAATCAGTTGCGCGTCGGCTGTTCTGGGTCGAGCAGGCTGAGGAAGCCGCGAAAAAGGCCGGGGGGGAACGGGGGAAGGACCTCTCGGAAATCGTTGCAGATCCCTACCAGGCCGGAAAGCTGCTCAAGAAACTGCGCAAACAGATGAAGGACGCGGCCTCCAGGCTGGAATTCGAGGAGGCGGCGGAGATACGGGACAGAATCAGGGCCCTGCGCGCGATAATCGGAAACCGCTAGACGGCCGCCCCGTGCTATGGCCGGTATTGCCTCAGAAGGTCCGCCGCGGCAAGCAGGCGTTGCGTGACGGCCGCCCTGCCCAACACCTCCATGGTTTCGAAAAGGGGCGGGGTCGCCTTGCGGCCGGTGATCGCAATGCGAACCGCCATGAAGAGTTCACGGATCTTGATGTCCTTTTCCTCGCAAAATGCCTTCAGGTAGGCCTCCAGGGCCTCTGCCTCGAATGCCTTGACGCCGTCCAGGCCCTGGGCGCATTTTTTCATCAGGGTCGCGAGTTCAGCGGGGGTCCTGCTTTTCGCCCCCTTCACCATGTCCCCGACCGGAACCGGCAGTTTGTGAAGCGTGAAATAGGAGGTCTTTTCAGGAAACTCGCCCAGGCCGTCCATCCTTTCGCGGATCAGGGGCACCAGTTGCTCGATCCTTTCGATACTGAAAAGCGTCTCTCGCAGTCTGCGCGCAAGCTCCGGAGTCTTCATGGCGCGTATGCGTACCCCGTTCAGCCACAACAGTTTGTCCACATCGAAAACAGGACCGCCCAGACTGACCTTGTCGAAAGAGAAC
>JAADHL010000338.1 GCA_013151875.1 Deltaproteobacteria bacterium | reverse complement strand
CGTCCGCCTCGACAGCGCATACCCCGCACCCATCCCAGTCGGCATCCGGCCCATCGTTTTCGATCCGTTTTTCGCCCCGAAAGACGTAAGCGTCCGACTTCATCCCCTCGACGCTCGGCAGGGCCGGGTGGGCGCACAAGGTGGGAATGTACACCCCCGCCTCCCTCGCCGCGTCCAGGATGGTTCCACCCCGGGGGATGTGAATCTCGATTCCGTCAATGGTGATGGATAGGGTCGCCATGAGGGTCCCGCCTACCAGGAATGACCGATGGCATCGGGCCCGCAGGCCCTGATGCACGGCAGTTCCGCCTTTTCAAAACCCGAGGCCGGCTTGCAGGGTCCGCACGAGTACTTGAGCTTCTTCGCGTGTTCGGAGGTAACGGCCGCGACGTCGTTTTCGGCCTCGATGTCGAATTCGTCCTCGACCATCTCGAAGATATCAGCCGGGCACGCTTCGACGCAATCCCCGCACCCGTCGCACCTGTCCGTGTCGATGCTGATGAAGAAATCCCCGGACCCGTCCTTGTAGCCGTAGTTCGCGATCATTTTTTTCCCTTGATTTTTTTCAGATACAGGGCGCGCGCGAACAGAGCGGCGCCCAGGGCGCCGGCGATCTGGGTGTCCATGTCGGTCTTTGCCAGCTTGACGCCCAGCTCGTCCGCGAGGCGATTCGTGACGCCGGGATTCTTGGCGATTCCCCCCGTGATTGCGAACTCCGGCTCCACCCCGATGCGCTCGAGCAGGGTAACCACCCGGTGCGCCATGGCCGAACAGTACGCGGCCAGCACCTTTTCCTTGGGCCAGCCCTGGCGCAGCAGCCCGGACGCCTCGCTCTTGGCAAAGACCACGCAGGTGGACGACACGGGCGGGGGTTCTTCCTCGACCTGGAGGCTCATCTCGCCCACATCGTTGATGTGCACCCCAAGCAGGTCGGCGAAGACCTCCATCCCGCGTCCGGTGCCCGCCGCGCACTTGTCGTTCATCAGAAAGGCCTTGACCTTGCCCCTCTCGTCGCAGTGGATGGCCTTGCAGTCCTGGCCGCCCATGTCCAGGATCGTGCGCACCCCAGGTCCGTACATGAAGTTTCCGCCCCTTGCGTGGCACGCGATCTCGGTGATGGCCTTGGCGGCGAAGGGCACGTTGACGCGTCCATAGCCGGTGCCCACGGTCGCGTGCAGGTCGTCGATGGTCAGGCCGGTCCCCTCAAGCGCCCATTTCATGGCGTTGTTGGCGCTTTCCGGTGAGTTGCTGCCCGTTCGCATGCTGGAATAGCAGTACAGCTTGCCGTCCACCATGACGGCCGCCTGGGTCGAGACGCTGCCCACATCGACCCCCGCGGACACCACCTCACCGTCTTTCCAGTCCATTTCGGGGTTCGTCCAGCGCGATTCCGTCCAGCGCCAGTACTCGGCGCCCTTTTCCACCTCAGCCATCGGTTTTCCTCCGTCGCTTAATCATCAGCTGCCACGAAAGCGGCGCCTATCGCTCCGGTATAGTCCGGTTCATCCGGGATGATCACGTCCGTTTCCATGTCTTCCTTCAGGGACTTTACGAAGCCGATATTCTTGGCCACCCCACCGGTGAGGGCGATCTTTTCCTCGATTCCGACCCTGCGGACCATGGATGTAATGCGGTCGGCGATTGCATCATGGATGGCGCGGGCCATGTCCGGCTTTGGAGTCTTGCGGTGCACCAGGGATATGACCTCGCTCTCGGCGAACACGGCGCACTGGGCGTTCATGGGAATTGCCTGCGTGCTCTTGAGGGACAGTTCGCCCATCTCCTCGACCTTGACCTCCAGAGCGCGCGCCATGGCCTCCGTAAAGGCTCCGGCGCCGGCAGCGCACTTTTCGTTGATCGCGAAATCAACGACCTTGCCGTTCGCGTCGATCCTGATGGCCCGACCCTCCTCGGCGCCCACGTCGATGACGGTGCGCACTTCGGGATACAGATGATGCATCCCGCGAGCGTCGGCGCCAACGTCGGTAACCGTGTCGTCAACGAATTGCGGCTCATCCTTTCCGGCGCCGGTACTGACCACCTTGTCAATGGAGTCCCGGCTGAGCCCGCTTTCCTCGAGGGCCGCCTCAAATGCCTTTTCAACCGCCGCTTCCGTGTCCATGCCCGCCGAAGCCATGGCCTTGCCGACAACGACCCCGTCCTTCAGGACCACAACCTTGACGTTTTTCGCGCCGCAATCCACGCCTGCCGTTATCATGTCTGCTCCTTATTTCTTGATGCCCAGCGTCTCCATGAAGGCGTCGATCCGGGCGGTAGTGCGCGCCTCGTCGAATTCGCGCTCATCGCCCATGTTGCCCTCGAAGGTCATCACCGGATATCCGACCTTTTGAAGCGCCAGCCGGTTCTCGGCGATCCCCAGGGACAACCCCTCGCATCCCCGGTTGTAGTGCAGCATGACACCGTCCACCGACCAATCCCGGCATATCTGGGTCATCATGGCCGACTTGAATGCCGGATGATAGAAGTGCTGCCACTCGGGTTTGTTGAGCTCGTACCTCACGTAGGCTTCCAGCATGGCTTCCCGACCCTCTGGTATCCCGTCAATCGAGTCCGGAATCGAACGCGCCCCCCAGGAACCGTCCTCCTTTTTCTCCCACTGGCCGATGAGACCGAACGTGTACAGGGAACCTATCGAAACGCAGCCGTACTGTTCAAGATATCGAAAAACCTTGAGAAACGCCCAGGGCGGCTGAGTGTCGCTGATGACGCGGACCCGTTCGTTCGGGACCGCTGCGATGCCGCGTTCCACCCTGTCCTTGACCTCGGCGTACAGTTCCTCATAGAAGTCCGCGCACCACTGGCCGGCCTTGCCGAGGGTGCCGTGGACATACAGGGAGTACATGGATTTCTCGTCCAGGGGGGCCGGTTTCGCGCGCTGCAGCTCGCACGTCCTCGCCCACCAGTGCGTGGACCGCATGTGGTTATAGATTGCCTTGCGCAGCAGTTCATCCCGGTAGGTCCTGCCCGTGCCCTTTCCCAGCCACTCGATGCCGTCCAGGCATTGG
>JAADHL010000394.1 GCA_013151875.1 Deltaproteobacteria bacterium | reverse complement strand
ATGGGCATCGCAGCGGACCCGGCAGGTGACTACGTATACGTGGTGTCAACCAATTTCGACGCCGGCAAGACCGGCAGCACCGTGGTGCCTGTTTCCGTGGAGACAAATGAAATCCTGGCCGGTTCGGCCATTGAAATCGGTTCCTTCGCCGGCGAGATCGCAGTTGCTGAACAAGACGGCGTTGGGGTCGTCGGGTATGTGGCGGTGCGCGAAGGCGATGTGATCGAGTATTTCGACATCGACCGGTCCTCTGGCGTGCCCGTGCTGCGCTGCGGTCCAAGGCCTGATGACGGCTCACTTGCCCTTTGCGACGCCGGACACGAGGTTGAGCCCATCGGCGCGCCGCAGGACCTCATCGGGACGCACAAGGATCCGTTCGCCCTGGCGTTGGGGGCCAGCCCTGATGGGGGTGATCGATGGCTGTATTCGGGCAGTATCGTGGATGGAACATTTTCGGTGCTGCCCCTGGGCCATGACATGAAACCGGTTCCCGGGCAGGCCGTCAAGCTCGAGGCCGGTCTTCACTCCATCGTCGAGGGGCCGGTCATAGACGGCCACAGGCGCGTTTACGCCAGCAACCGCATGACCAATGCCCTGCATGTCCTCGACGTGTGGAGCGAGGCCGGCGTGCCCCGGATTCGAGTCCTTGACGCCCTTCAGGTGGCCCAGGTTTCCGCCTCCGGCAACTTCTTTCGCGGCCTGGCGCTTTCAAAGGACAAACGCACCCTGTACGCGGCCTTCCATTCACCCGCGTCGCTGGCGGTGATCGATATCGATGCCGAAGGGAATGCAGACATGAGGGGATTAATCCCCCTGGGAGAGTCCCCGGCCGGGGTCGCGGTGGCCCATGACGACGGGTCCGGCGAAGACCGCGTCTACGTGACCGACTACATGGGTGATTCCGTGTATTCGGTGGACCCCATGGCCATGGACGTGGTGGGCCGTACGTTCGTGAATGAGGGGCCTTACGGCATAACAATCGTGCGCAACAAGGGGTTGAACCTGCATAGGGCGTATGTGACCTGTTTCGAGGAAGGCAAGGTGGACGTCATCGATGTCGATCCGACCAGCGACACCTACGATACGGTGGTGGCCGTGATTCCCGCTGACGCGGACCAGGGAGTCGAATGAAGCCGAAAATTCTCTGGGCTGGTGCTGTAACGGCCCTTTTGTTGTCCGCTGCGTGCTCCAATCCCACCGAGGCGCCCACGCGCAACCTGCGCAGGCCCACGGCCATGGCGGCGACATGCATCGTGGGGTCCGAGCCGGGCGATTGTTCGGACCCTCAGTCCTATGGGATGACCCTGTGGATCCTTGACGCCGACCGCAATTCCCTGGCCGTCCTGGACTTCGCCAGCGGCGCTCACATGGATACCGACCCGTTCGTGCCCGGCTTCAATTCCATCGCGCTGGGCGGTGACCTGGTGGATCTTGCGGCTTCCAGGGACTCGCAAGACGTGTACCTTCTTTCACGCAAGGGCAGGGAACTGATTCGGGTGGACACCACGTCGCTGGAACAGACGCGTCAGGCGCTGCCGTGCGCCTCTGGGTCGTTTTCGCTGTTGGACAGCGGACCCCTGACCGAAACCTCCGCGGTCGCGCTGGTAGCTTGTCCGGAACCCGCGGGCCTTGCAATCGTGCCCCTGGATGAGGACTTCGGCGTGCGGGAACCAGGTGTGGTGCAAACCATGCCCTTGACCGGGATGCCCTGGAAGATAACGGTGTCGGCGGACGGGACGGCGGCCTTTGTCACTCACGGACCGTCTTTGTCCCTGTCCGGGGCCAGACTGTCGTACTTGTCGAAAATCAATCTGAAGGACGGGACCGAGGAGCGGGTGGGCATTGGACCCGCGTGCGCGGACGGCCTGGACAACGACGCCGACGGCCTGACCGACAACGGCGATCCGGGCTGCGCCGGACCAGAGGATGACGACGAATCACAGGACGGCGTTGCCGTCTGCGCCAACGGGATCGATGACGACGGCGATGGATTCACCGACATGGATGACCCGGACTGCGGCGACGACCCGGCGCATCCCATCAGCGAGTTCCATCTGATCCCATGGCCAGCCTGCATGAATCTGAGGGACGATGACGGAGACGGTCTGACGGACGCCGGTGAAGACCCTGATTGTTTCGGCCCGGACTTTGGTTCCGAATCCTCGCCCGCCCCCAGACCGGCCGGCAGGCCGGCTGTTTCGCCGGATGGCGCCTGGGTGTACGTGCCGACGGTGGGTCCCGACATGCTGGCTGTGTATCGGACGGACCCGTTCGAGCGGGTCCTGGTGACGGCCGCTGATGGGCCCGCGCCGAACCCTTTGCTGGAAAGGCTGGGCATCGACGGCATCCGGCTGACGGTCCCTCCGGTTGAGATTGCAATGTCCCGAGCCGAGGTCACGAACGAAGCGGGTCAACCCGACGGTGAGGTGACCAGGGCCTTCGTGTCCCTGTCGTCCGGTCAGGTGATCAGGGTGGTCGTTGAAGACAAGGGCGCACCGATTCACGACCTGGACCTGAGCGGTGAACAGTTGAAGTCTACTGCCGGGGTCCCTGTCCTGAAACTGAACGGCGAGGTGGTGGACCGAACCGTGGATCTGCACCCGGAGTACCCTTCATTCGGGCCGCGCGCGGTCAGTTCCGTTCCTGGTGAGGCGGACGACGTCTTCAGTTATTACGGCATCGTGTTCCATGGCGACCCCAGCCGGGAATTGTCCGAAACCTGGCGCGTGACTTATGAGGGGGTCGTGCCGGGAGCGGCCGGGAACTATGGCTTCCTGTTGGAACCCGGGAACGAATTGAAGGACCCTACCGCCGATTTCTGCGCCGCCGGCGTCCGGGTGGGGGACCACCTGGTCCTGGAACCCGCGCCTCCCACCTGCCTGGTGGACGTGGAAGACGGCCAGGTCAACCTGTGCGAATACGGAATCACCAAAGTGCGCCCTGATGGGCTTGATCTGGAGGAATTAGATGGGTTCGGCCCCATGAGCCTCCTGGCATCCCTCCCTCAGCCGGTGACATTCGTGGTCCGCGTCTCGGATTCCTGGACCGTGGTCGGTTCCCAGAGTGGATTTCTGCACAACCGCGTCCAGGAAGGCGGCGAGTGCGTGGATGATGTCGACGTAGACCCGGGGTTTAGTGGGCGCGCCTTTACGTCGCTTCCTCACGAGGGAACGCTGGTGGACGAATGCCCGCCGCTCGAAGGAGACCCCTCGATCGACTGGCGTCCGTTTTCGAACCTGAGTTTCAGCTTCAATCTGTTCCCGCCGTGCGAAACGGACGAGACACTGGAATCAAATGTCGTTTCCGTGCCCAGGGGACTGGAACTGTCTTTTGTGACCGCGGGCGGCCGAACTCCGCTGCTGGCGGGCCCAGGAGGCATCCTGAAGGGTCTCACGATCGTCGGGAGCTATCTCTATTTCGCGGATTCGACTTCCGGGGCGGTCTATCAGGTAAATACCGAAACCATGGAGATGGTAAAGACGGTATTCTAGTCGTAACATTTGATTATCATTGATGTAATGCGTGTTCTAATCCTGTGTTTCAGGTCGCGAGCGGCCCTGACTATGGACCAATAACCATAGTCCGAGGACTTTTTCTGTTTGGTCCTTGACTTTTAAGCCCTTTATTTTGATAAAGTACCGCGCGTGACCGGGCGCAGGACGTTCGGCGGTTTCTTCATCGGAGTTTGGATTCATGACGCGTTCTCGACAGAGGCGAAGGGTTCCGACGCTTATTGCGGGTGGAGTGGCGGTGCTCGCCGCGATGTCCGTGTATTGCGCCTGCAATTATCACTGGGAGGTCTTCCCCACCAACTTCGAATTGAGGCGGTTGCACATCATCTCGGTGGTTCCTGCGGTGGCCGGCGCAGGGGGCGAGTACGTACCGGTGTGCTCGAACGACCAGGTCCCCGACGCGGTGTTGCTGCATCTCAGTCTTCTGGGCAACCAGGAAACGATGTCGAGTGATGGGCTCAATGATCGTGACCAGTCGATCAGGCCCGGAGACATGGTGCAACTTGCGCCCGATCCGAACTTTCCCAGCGACCGCGTACAATTGGCGATTGCCGCCGAGGGCGACACGATCGGCAAGCAGCACTTCATTCAGGACATCACCTGCATGGAGCCTTATTCAGAATCCAACTCGCCAAGCCCCGACGTGTGTTCCGGTACGCCCCCGGCAGGGTCGGGCGTCAACCCGTCCTGGGTCAAATACGTAAGCGACTTCACCCCCACCGCGGACGGCTATTACCATCGCACCTTCATGGAAGACGGCAAGATCGGGGTGGCCATCCTCATCGACCAGAGCGGCAGCATGAAGGGTCTGGTGGACAAGCACACCTTCAAGGAGGTCGAGTACAAGGAAGGCCAGATTCTGTGGAACACCCCTACCTGGGAACCGGACGGCTCGGACCCGAAGGGCCAGCACATCAATGCGGTCGAGCACTTCCTGAACGCGCTGAACCCCAGGGAAAAATCGATCGTGTTTCAGTTCGGCGGCGAGACGGGACAAAAGATCCAGCCGGTATGCTGGAACCCGGACGGACTGGAGGGGACGCCCCTTCTGCGGCACTGCTATTCGACCGACCGCGGCCTGATCCTGGACGCGCATCCGTCTTTCAACCATACGACGGCCGAACTGGCCAAGCTGGTAAATGGGGGACAGGGCCGTACGCCGTTGTGGCAGGCGGTCCTCGACGCATACACGTTCATGACCACCGCCCCGGACACGGAGAGCCGCCACCTGGTGGTGATCGGCGACGGTCCCGACACGTGCAGCCCAGAGTCACCTGACTTTCTGCCCGTTGTCGTACGCGACAAGGCCGACGGCTCGCCCGAGTACATACACCAGGGACCGTGTTCGTCCGTGGGCTACGCGCAGGTCAAGGCCCAGATCCTGAAGGACCTCGCGGACCCGGTGGTGCCCAAGGTGCACATCGATTTCGTGCAGTTCCAGGCCCCAGGGTACAAGGACAGGGACCCCAGACAGCAGGAACTGGCCTGTCTGACCGGCGGTAATTACATATTCGTCAATTCCGAATCCATCCCCAAGGAGGACAAGGACGCGCCGGCCGAGGAGGCCAATCCCATCACCGGGAAATATCTGTATCCTGCCCTGGAAACAGCGATCATGAAGGTGCGTTACGCCCTGGCCGGCGACTGGCAGATGGCCATCGATCTGCCTGGCCTCGCCACGATGACCAAGGGGGCCGAGATTGCGCTGAAGGGCAATATCAAGCTTCAGGTCATGAAACAGGGGTGTCCCACCCCGCCCTGCGGGATCACGTCCAAGGACATGCTGGTCAATCTGGGGTTCGGGCTTACCGGCACCCAGTACGACGAGGAACTGGCCCTGGTGGACGTGCGACCGGTTTTCCGGCTTCCGTGCACGTCCGTCGGTGAATGCGACTGGTACGGCCCAACGGCCGACGAATGCGCCGATACCGCCTGCCTGGACACGGACCTGCTGTGCGGTGCCGCGGCCAAGGACGATGATACCGACTGCACCATTGAAGCCAAGCCCGGGACGTGTTGCGCCGGGACATGCTTCGAAAAGGACATACTCGGCGGCACATGCGCGGGCAACTGATGATGGACTCTGCGGCGCGTCAAGGCGCCTTGAAAAGGGGTTTGGAACCAACGCGAGGATGGAACATGTTTGAAAAATGGGCTTGGCGGACCGTGATCGGTGTTCTGGCACTGTGCACGGCGATTCCCACGGCTTTTGCCCAGGATCGCACCCGCCTGGATGATGAGCTGGACAAGGTGTGGGGCGAGGAAAGGGACATCCAGGTAATCGAAAAGAGGATGTTCGAAAAGGCCGGACGGCACGAGTTCGGCCTGGTGGTGGGGATCATACCGAACGACCCGTTCTTCAACTATTATCCCCTGGGCATCCGGTACGACTACCATTTTCTGGAGTCGGTTGCCTTCGAGATCTCGGCCGCTTATACCTTCCACCCCGAAAGCGGTCTGAGGTCGTTCATCCCGGACAACTTCAACGGGATCGACGAGGTGAGGTTGCCGCAAAGGGTCGAGTGGTACGCCAGCGCGCTGGTGAACTGGACGCCCATTCACGGCAAGCTGGCCATCATGTCCACCAAATTGTCCAGTTTCGACCTTGGGTTCGTCCTGGGGTTGGCCGCCGTAGGTACATACGTGGACAACGGCAAGGGTGGCTGGAAGTACAAGAACGCACCTGATCCCGCCGGCGTTGTCGGCATTGGGTTCCGTTTCTTCCTGCACGAACTGGTGGCGTTGAGGCTGGGATACCGCTTCTACATCTATTCGGCCGACGATGGCGGCGCGCGCACCCTTTCCGAGATCTCGCTGGGCGTGTCGGTCTTTACGGCGCCTTTGAAGTAAGGGGACCCGGGGGAATGGCCGGCGTTGGATCCATGTTGAATCGAAGAGAAAGGCTGCTGCCTTTTTTCCAAGGGGTGACGATATGAAGCGACACCTGTTCAGGTTGCTGTTTTCCGCCATGGTCGCGACCATGATGACCGCCTGGTCCGTCGCATCGTGGGCCATCACCAAGGAAGAGGTGATGACCCTGACCAAGCTGGGGATACCCGAGGCGGAGGTCGTGAAGGCCATCGATAAGGATCGTACGGTTTTCAATCTGAAGATCCAGGACATCCTTGAACTGAAAAAGGCCGGGGTCCCGGACAAGGTAATCAAGTACATGCTGGCCACGCCGCAGAAGTACGGCAAGGCGCCTGGCGCGACGAGCGCGACATCTGAAGGGGCGGCCGAGTCAGCCGCGGAAAAACCGGCCGCCGTACACGAAAAGACCCCGGAGGAGATCAAGGCCGAGGAAGAGCGTCAGCGGGAAGAGGCGCGGCGCAAGGCATACGCCCGCGGCATCATGAGGCAAGGACTGGCCCTGGCCGAGGACGGCGAATGGGTGGACTCGATTGAGCTTTTCCAGCAGTTCCTGAAGAGGGGAAACTTCGGACCAGGCACCGCCGAATTCTATAACGCGAAGTACGGTATTGCGGCGGCGTTGACCGAGGCGCATCTGTATCAGAGCGCGGCGAAGCTGCTGGTAGAGGTCCTGCTGGAAGGCACTGACAAGCCCTTTTTCAAGGAGGCCTTTCAGCAATTGCGCAGCCTTCGCAAAGAGATCATCTACAACCCGCCCGACCTCGAGCAGTTGACCAACTTCCAGTACGGGAGTTTCTCGCAGTCTTTCCAGGATTCCGTCAACTACGTGTTGGGCGAGTTCTTTTATGATTACGGCAACTACCAGCGGGCCATCAAGCACTTCCAGGCGGTCTCGGAGGATTCGCCCGACAGGGGAAAGGCCCTTTATCTGCTGGGATTGGTTCAGGTGCGTTACAAGATGTACAAGTCCGCGGTCGAGTCGATCCAGGAGGCCATCCTGGCGGCCGAGAGGATCGGGGACGACCCGGTGGTCGACCTGGGATACATGGCGCTGGCGCGGATTGCATACGAGGCGCAGCAGTACGATGCCGCGGTCTTTTATTACAAGAAGGTGCCCAGCGATTCGGTCAGGGCCGCCCGTGTGTTCTATGAAATCGCATGGACCTATCTGCTGAAGGGCGACTACTCGCGCGCGCTCGGTGCGTTTCACGCCATGCATTCGCCCTATTTCAAGGAAACCTTCCACCCCGAACTGTGGATCCTGGAGGCCCGGGTGTACAGCGATCTGTGCCGTTACGAGCAGGCCAGGAAGGCCCTGGATGCCTTTGCTCGGACCGTGGGCATCTACATGGAGCCCCTGAAGCAGTTCATCGCCGCCCAGAAGTCCCCGGACGATTATCACAAGGATTTCGTCGGTTCGGTGAACCAGGACCCGTCGGTCAAGGTAAAACTGCCGTTGCCCATGACCTACCCGGTCCTTTCGAACATCGAGTTCTACAACGTGTATCGGACCATCCGCCAGATCGAGCGCGAGCAGGCGGAAATCAGCGCGGCCAAGGGCCGCTTGGGGAGTTTCGCCAATGAGATGCTGGTAAAGCTGGCGGTTCTGCGCAAGGACCGCATCTTTGAAAGCGGCGTGAAAATCCAGCAGATCCTCAACGACCTGGACGTTGCCATGGGCGATGCTCAGGTCCACGAAACCGAGATCGAGGTGGACATCAATTCCGCCGCAATCGACAAGATGACCATGGAGACCCGGATGATGGTCGGCGAGGGTGATGAAGGGGAAAAGGAAATCAAGCGGGCCGGACCCACAGCCATCATCGGCGGCGATACCCAGGTGTGGCCGTTCGAGGGCGAGTACTGGCATGACGAGATCGATTATTACCGGTCCATGCTGACCAGCCAGTGCATAGACTGAACAGGGAGAAGACGTCACGATGAAAAGACTGATCCTGTCAACCGTCACGCTTGCTTTCCTGGCCGTTTCGTACGGCCCCGCCCATGCGCAGACCTCCGAAGGCCCCCCAGCCGAGGCGGCTTCGCCCGCGCCAAAGAAGGCGCAGACCGAGGCAAAGAAGGAGGATGACGGCAAGCTGAAGGGCGGGAAGTACACGCTGGACAAGTTCGAGCGCGGCTCCATGGATTCGGCGGTTGCCGCCAAACTGCAGCAGATTTCACGGATCCGGAAGCAGCAGATCGCGAAGCTGGAATCCCTGCTGAAGAACCCCTATTACGAAAACAAGGCGGAGGTCTATTTCAGACTGGCGGAGGCGAACTGGCAGGAGGGCCTGTACGAGTATCTCCAAAAGAGGAAGGAATACGACAAGGCCATGGACGCGTACAACCAGGGTACGCTTTCCACCAAACCCGTGGAACCGGTCGAGGACTACTCGGTTTCACTGGAGTACTACCGGAAGGTGCTGCGCGAGTTCCCGAACTACGCCCGCATCGACGAGGTCATCTATTATCTGGGCAAGGGCGCCCTGAAAGAGGGCAAGAACAAGGGGGATCGCAACCTGGCCCGCGAGGGCGCCGAATACCTGAAGCGCCTGGTCCAGAACTATCCAAAGAGCCGCTTCATCGCAAAGGCCCACCTGGCCATGGGCGAGTACTATTTCGAAAACAACTCGCTGTATTACGCCAAGATCAATTACGAAAAGATCATCAACAACTTTCCCAAGTCGTCCATGTACAACTATGCGCTGTACAAGCTGGGATGGGTCTACTTCAACCTGAACGAGTTCGAAAAGACCATCAAGACGTTCCAGAAAGTGGTCGAGCAGGTGTCCAAGGTCAAGGCCAAGGGTATCGTGGAATTCCGCCAGCAGGCGCTCAACGACCTGGTGGTCACCTACGCCGAGGTCGATGACGGCTGGAAGAGGGCGAGGGACTATTTTCTGACCGTAATGTCCGAGAAGGACACCTACAAAAAGCTGCGCGCCCTGGGTGATCTGTACATTGCTCAGGACAAGGACAGCGAGGCAATCGGGCTGTTCCGTCATTTCATGGAGCGTGAAAAGACATCAAAGAACATCGTCGAATACTTTTCGATCATCTTGCAGATCTACAAGAAGGTGAACGATGTCCCGGCCCTGGACCGCGTCACCATGGAGGCCCTGGACTACTTCAAGGAAAACGGGACGTGGAGGACGGTGAACCTCGCCAAGAACCCGGAGGCGGTCAAGGAGGCCGACAAACTGACGCACGGGTATCTGTACTGGCTGGCCAACCACTACCATCGCGAGGCCCAGCGTCTGAACAGCGCGGAATATTACAAGAAGGCCGCCGACAAGTACGCTGTGTACCTCAGCAGGTTCGGCAACTGGAAAAAGGCGTACGTGGTCAACTTCTACTACGCCGAGATCCTGTACGACCGGCTGAAGGACTACGCGGCCGCAAAGGAGCAGTATCAGAAGGTCATCGAACGCGACAAGAAGGGTGAGTTCGTGGAGGACGCGGCCCTGGGCGTGATCTATTGCGTCGAGCAGCTGATGGTGGCGAAGGGCCTGCGCAAGCGCGCCAAGAAGGGCAGAAAGATCGAGGTCGTCAAGGTCGATCCCAAGAAGCGTGACGCCCCGATTCCAGAAACGGACCTGGCCCCGTTGGAGGTCGAGTATGTCGCTGCCTCGGACAAGTACGTGGATTTGCTCAAGGACCTTATCAAGGACCCCAAATTCCCCAAAAAGTTTCCCGAGCGCGGCAAGAAAATCCCAGAGATCATGTACATATCCTCCAGGGTCTTTTACAAGCACGGCAAGTTCCGTGACGCGGTCAAGAGGTTGAAGATACTGTTCAATTACGACCCGTCATCCAAGTTTGCCGCGTACGGCGTGTTCACCCTGCTGGACGCCTACCAGAGGCTCAAGCAGTGGCCCAAGGTCGAGAAGTGGGCCCGGAAACTGATCAAGGCCAAGAACTTCAAGGTCCGCAGCAAGCGGGATCTGCAGAAGATCGTGGCTATCGCGATGACCGAGAACGCCCGACTGCTGTCCAAGGAGCGCAAGTACGGGGACGCGATTACCGAGGCCATGCGGGTCTACAGGGAGTTCAGGAAGGAAAAGAAGACCGCGTCCAAGGCCCTGTTCAACGTGGCGGCCCTTTACGAAGGGCAGAAGAACGTCGAGATGGCGGTCAAGACCTACAACAGGGTGGTGAGGGAGTTCCCCAAGCAGGATGTCGCGCCCGAGGCCATGTACACAATCGGCCTCATCTACGAGAGCCAGACCCAGTTCGTCAAGGCCGCCAAATCATTCCAGCGACTGCAAAAATTCCCCAAGTACAAGCACGCGCCGGACGCCATCCAGAACGCGGGCCTGATCAGGGAGGCGCTAGGCGAGTTCGACGGCGCCATCGTGGCCTACAAGAAGTTCCTGAAACTCTTTCCGAAAAACGCGGATGTTCCAAAGATCGACATGCGTATCGGTCGATTGTATGAAATGAAGGGCGGGAAAAAGTCCCTGAAAAAGGCCTATGATCACTACAGGAAATGGCTCAGAAAGAAGTACAAGGTCAACGGAGCTTTCGCGGTCGAGGCCACCGTGCGCGCGGCCGCCGACCTCAAGAACATAGACAAAAAGCGCAACCGCAGGACATGCAGCAAGATGTTCGGCAGCGCGATCAAGCTGTTCAACAAGATTGTCGAGTCCGGTGACGCGAAGGTGATAAAGAAGGCCAAGAAGTTCGCGGCCCAGGCGGCATTCGAACTGGCCGACTACCTGTACGACGACTTCGCGCTGTTGAAGATCCCTTCGACATTGAAGCCGAGGGTGCTCAAGAAGGCCCTGCAAGCCAAGGCCGAGGCCCAGCAGAAGGCCGAGAAGGCATTCGACGCGGTCCTGGACTACAAGTCCGGTGGTTGGTCCGCGGGGGCGTTGTACAAGATCGGCCTGCTGTATTACGAATTCGCGCGTGACCTCTACGACGTGCCGGTCCCGGAGGACCTGCCCCCCGAAGTGGAGATCGAGTACACAGCCATTTTGGACGAGATTTCGAGGCCGGTTTTCGAAAAATCCAGGCGTGCGTTCGAGAGGGCGCTGGACCTGGCCCACGAAAAGAAGGTGTACAACAAGTACTCGAAGGCGTGCGGCGAGTACGCGGTAAAGGTCAACCCGGACGCGTTCCCGGTCGCCGGAGACGACCAGGTCAAGACCAACCACACCAAGGACACCCTCGCGTCAACCAGCTTCATCCGTTCATTGAGGCGCGGTGAGATAGAGGTCCAGATGATCGAGGAGGCCGGCAAATGAAGACCCTTGGCGCTAGAGGCGCGATCGTGTTTCTCATGGGTGCCGTGGCCGTTTCCTGCGGCGGATCGACCAGCCAGGTAAAAGAGACCGGTCCCGTGGTGACGAAGCAGAAGGCCCCCGCCGAGGAGGAGGAGGACCTTACCGAGCGCAAGGTGGTGGTCCCAAAGAAGATCGAGTTCGTGGAGGGGATCGACAAGGAAGCGCAGAAGGCATTCAAGCGCGGCGTGATCGCGGTCAGCGCCACTCCGCCCGATTACGTCGCCGCCCGGACCGAATTCGAGAAGGCCATTGCTTTGGACAAGGCGTTCCTGGAGGCCTATTTCAACCTTGGGATGACCTACGAGCGCACGGAACAGCCCGAGAAGGCCATCGAGGTCTACGAGAGGGCCATCCGTGCGAACCCCGGAAACCTGGACGCCGAGGCCTATATCGGAAAGGTGTATCTGTCCCTTTCGCACAGGGCGAAGCAGTCCGGAAACGCGGACAAGGCGAGGAAGCTCGAAAACGACGCCAAGAAGATTTTCGACGAGATCATCATCAAGGACCCGGACAACGTGACCGCGAACAACGCATTGGCCCTCTACTGGCTGTTTCGCGGGAAACGCGACATGGCCGAGGACTTCGTCAAGAAGGTCCTGATGATGAAGCCCAGGAACGTGGTGGCGCTGAACACGCGCGGCCTGATCAACCTGATGGCCGGCAAGCTGAGGATCGCCAGGTGGGTGTTCGAGGAGAAGGCGCTGAAGGAAGACCCAAATTCCACCGAGGCGTGGACCAATCTGGGACTGACGTATTTCAAGATGGGCAAGACACCCGAGGCGGTCACCAGTTTCGAAAAGGCCATCGAGCTGAACCGCGACAACGTGCCCGCGCGCATGAACGTGGCCGCTATTTACCTTGACTACCTGCACTACGAGGCGGCGTTGAAGGAGTACAACGCCGTCTTGAAGCTGGTGCCCAACAATGTCGAGGCCCTTATCGGGTCCGGATCCAGCCTGCTGGGGATGCACAAACCCAAGGAGGCGGTGGAGAGGTGGGAAAAGGCAATCAAGCTTGCCCCAAACCGGGCGGTTTTGTATGCGCGCACCGGCAAGGTCTATGAAACCCTTTTGAACGAAATGGACAAGGCGATTGCGGCGTACGAGAAGTACGTGGCCCTTGCCAATCCGCCCGCCAACGACCCGATCAAGGCCAAGTTGCCCGTCCTGAAGCAGATCCAGGCCCAGGGCGGCATGATGGCGCCCGAGCCCGAACCCGAACCGGAGGCAGAGGACGGCGCGGCGGAGGCTGCCGGCGAGACTGATGAGGGTAAAACCGAACAGGGCAAAACGACTCCCGCAGTCCAGGAAAAGACCGAGCCCCAGCCGGCCGTCGAGCCCGGGACTTCGGGCGACAAGAAGGACCAGACGAAAACAGACCAGACCCAGCAGGACAAAAAACACGAGGACAAGGCCCAACCAGCAAAGAAAGAGGGAACCGCCGCCGGCAAGGCTGCCCCTGCCCCGGCGCCCGAAAAGGAAGAAAAGACAACGCCAAAGGGTTGATCAGGTAGAATAAGACCAGGAGGTCCGACATGAAGAGGCTTTTCGGAATGGTCATTACGCTTGCAGCGGTATTCGCCATGACCGCGACACCCGCACTGGCCCAGAAAAAGGGCGGTGGAGTGAAGTCGAAGTTCTATGACTTCTCGGACCAGCTCATCGACGGCGAAATCAAGAAGCCCACCACGCTGTACACGGACGCGAGGCAGAGGGTCAAGTTCGACCGCCTGCTGAGCCTGAAGAAGTCCTTCATGCAGCCGATGCTCCAGACCGCCAAGGAACAGGTCTTTAAATAGGGCTCACTCAAGACCCCCCCATTTTTTGGCACCAATCCATCCCACTTGGCTGCGTTGCTCGTCGGTTACAGACGAAGGAGTATGCGCCCTCCTCGCGCCTTGCCAATCGGGCGCCTCAGCCCTGAGCTATCGATGTCCGACCGGTTTCGACGAGAAGGTCAGGGGGTCATCACCTCGATCTTCCACAGTCCGTCTTCCTGGACCATGACAATCGGCGGATTCGATTTTTTGGGGTCGTTCGATTCGACAAAGACCTTTACCCTTCCCATTTTCTGTTTTTTCGACGAGCAAATGTTGAACGAGGGGTCCGAGGGACCGGCAGTGTACTTTACGACATGCCTGCGCACCGCTGGCCAGACGAACCGCCTCAACTGGTCACGATCGATGTCCTTTTTGAAGGCCCGCGAAAATTCCTGGAACGCACGGTCGGCGTCCTTGCTCAAAGCCGCCCTGTACGCGACGTAGATGGCGCCGCCCAGAACCCGTTGATCTGCCTTTGAAATCCCCCGCTTAGTGGTGCATTCCGAACGAATGGGCGCTACTACGCCGTGATTTGCGTCTTGCGGGGCGACGACCGCGGGAGCTGCTGAATCATTTCTGCAACCAAGGGCCATGCCGACCAGACACATGCCGACGAAACAAACCTTCAGGGGCTCCACTTCAGGACCTCGTTTTCCATGGTGAAGTTCATTCTGATCGCGTCTTTGCCGGACTTGGGGAACAACGTGAGGGTGTATGAGCGGTTCGCCCCCCAGGCGCGGCCGGGGATCGGCTCGAAGGTGGTCCTGCATTTCATGCGGTTCACGCACTTCAACCTGGACATCAGGAGGGCGGCATCCAGTTGACCCGCCGAACCAAAGCGGGCGGACAGGCCCGAGCGGAATGCGGCGACGTCTCCGGAGTCGGCTGCCAGGCAAAGCCGGTCGTACAGGGTGAGCGCCTCGGTGTATGGGCTCCTTTCCACGCCGAAAAAGAAAGGCGCGGCCGCCAGGAACAGCGCGAACACGAACACCAGTCCGATCAGCAGGGGGTGACGCTTTGCCACGACCTCGCCGATGAATCGCGAAGACGTGCTTTGGGTCCGTCCGGACCCTACTTCAGGGTTTTGTCCAGGGTCTTCCAGGATTCCTCCGACAGGATTTCGTTTTGGAACAACAGGTTTGCCAGGCGCTCCCCAAGCACCCGGTACATGTCCGCACCTTGCGGGTCGCGCTGCGCAAGGGCCTTGAGGTTGCCGTCGATTGTCGTACTGTCAGCGCGGACGAACGGGCCGGTGATGCTGACGGCCCCTGGGTTGCGCATCTGGTTGTTGATGACGCTTTGCAACAACCTCACTGCCGTGGTTTCAGGGTCGGGCACGCCGCATTCGTCGAAAATGGCAGCCGCCTCGTATACCAGGCTCATGGGCAGATTGGCGCACATCACCGCCGCGGCATGGTACAGGGGTTTGTCCTCGGCTCGAAGGGTCGCGGTGCGCGCCCCGATCCGTTGGAAAAGTCGGGCAATACGCCCACCACGGTCGCTTTCGGTTTCAATCATGACGACGACGCCCTCGGGCATGGGCATGGGCGGGTCGTTCAGAGGAAACGAGAAAACGGGGTGGGCGGAAAAGGTGCAGGCAAATGCGTTTTCAGGGACGATTACGGAAGACGGCAGGGCGCCGGACAGGTGTCCGATCATAGTGCGCCTTGCGGCAATGCCCGCATCGGCCAGCAATGCGGCGGATTCCGGGATCAGACGGTCAGGCACGGCCAGAAGCACCCAGTCCACGTCCATGGGGGCAGACGGATCATCGGCAGGAATCGCCCTGATTCCCGCAATCAGACCTGGACCGCCCGTCGTGATGAATGTGACGTTCAGCCCCGCTGATTTTAGCGCGAGGCCCACGCCCGTGCCGGCCCTTCCGGTACCGGCTACCACCAACCGTTCAGGTGCCATAAAGCCTTCTTTCATGTATGACGCGTAAAACGCCGATGGGAACCAGATCGTCGACCGGACGATGGCGGATCAGCCTTTCCCTGATGTCCGAACTGGAAACGTCCGGGAAAAGGGGCGTCAGCGCCTGCGCCGCCGGTGGCGCGCCCACCCTCTGCATGATGATGGGCGGGGCGATTCGCCTTACCTCATCCCACTCCTTCCACTCGCTGGTTTCGGGCAGCACGTCCGAGCCAATGACCAGCCTGAACGTGCGGCCGGGATGCAGGTCCACTAGGTGCCTCAGGGTTTGAACCGTATAAGAGGGGGCCGGCAGACGGGACTCCACGTCCAGTACCCTGACGCGCTTGCCGAAGATCGAGAAAGCGGCCCTGCACATGTCCATTCTGGCCTCGAAGGACGCCATCTCTTTTCCAAAGGCGTGGGAGTAACAGGGAACCACCCAGGCGTCCTGGCAGGGGGTGCAGGATAATGCATAACCCACAGCCATGACGTGAACGCAATGCGGCGGGTCGAAACTGCCGCCGAAGACAGCGGTCTGAAATTCGGTCTTTTCCATCACTCTCAGATATTACAACGAAATGACACCCGCGAAAAAAAACTGATAAAGGCCGGTCAATACAGAAGAAACGCCTCGCGTTCCTTCATGAATTGGCGCGTTTCAGGTTCCATGGCCGAATAGATGGACCTGGGGTCTTCGCCTGAAACGATGGAGCGGCGGACGGAATCATCCCCAAGCAGCAGGTCGATTGCCAGGCGGTCACTGACGAATTCGTAGGCCTTTTTTCTGAATCGGAATCCGTCCGGGAATCCTGACGAGCAGACGGACAGGACCGATATGCCGGCAAGCAGCGGCTTGAAGCTTTGTCGATCCGTGATCACCAGCCGCACTCCGCCGCAGCGTTTTTTGGCCCACTTGTCTGAATCGGGCACGAACCAAGTCGGCAGGAAGGCGACCCCATCCAGACGCAGATTATCGAGCGACGAGGCCAGGCGAACAGGGTCGTCGATGTAGGGCGCGCCAAACACCATGAAAGGCGTTGTCGTGCCCCTGCCTTCGCTGAGGTTGGTTCCCTCCAGGAGGCACATCCCGGGATAGACCAGTGCGGCCGTCCACGAGTTGATGTTTGGTGACGGAGGCACAAAGGGAACTCCCATGTCGGGCCCCATGAGGGACC